>JAHJRR010000058.1 GCA_018830685.1 Nanobdellota archaeon | reverse complement strand
GAGCTTTCTGACGGAAGCGGTGTTGAGATAAAATATGAAAATGAGGAATGCCTTCCTGCATTCAAACCATTTGAACTCCAATTAAATTTGGATAAGGAAGGTTATTGTAAGATGAGTTTTGATAGAACAGATAGTTTTGCAGATATGGAAATAGACTTCGGAGGAAACCAGTATAAAAAGGAGCATACTCAGAGATTAACCTTCCCCGGTGCTGACTATCTTCGGCAGGAAGCAGAAAGAAATGGGAGAGTGATTGAGAATGGGGGAGATTTTGCGATTTATGTGAGATGTTCATCTGCAGCGAATGATATTTCAAATAGAGATGAATATGTGTTTAAGTTTTGCACAGATAAGGGACCAGATGAAACTGCTCCAAGGATAGATGGTTTCAATTGGATTGATGGGGAGTATGTTGGATATTTTGCCGAGGATGAAGGAAGAGAAGTAGGAATTGAAGTTTATACTAACGAGCCAGCACAGTGTAAGTGGGGCAGAGAGGACAAGAGTTATGAAGATATGGAAAACAATCTTACTGTTTGTTCGAACCAACCCAATAGTGCTCAGAGTTACACTTGCTCGGGAAAGCTTACTGGACTTTTAAACTCCCAAGAGAATAAGTTCTTTTTTAGATGTAAAGATATTTTTGACAATGTGAATACTAATTCCAAATCTCTTGTGATTATTGGGACGCAGCCTTTAGTTATTGACGAGGTTTCACCTAACGATGTTACGATAAAAGATTCAACGAGCCCTGTTAAAGTTACTCTTGAGGCTCTGACCTCTGCAGGAGTCAACAGAGGAGAAGCAGATTGCTACTGGAAGAAAGAAGGTTCTAATTCAGCGTACATTTTATTTTCGTCTACCGGAACCCACACACACTCTGCGAATATTTGGATTGAGCCAGGAGATTACAGCTACTTAATTCAGTGTAGAGATAGTGCAAACAATGCAGACACCAAGAGAGTTAGCTTTACTGTTGAGACAGACACATCTTCTCCGAGCGTTGTGAGAGCGTTCAGAGATAGCAGCCAATTGAAAATAATCACTAATGAAGAGGGTGAGTGTGTTTATAGTAATAGCGCTACAATTGGTTGTAGTTATGAATTTGATCAGGGATTGAGTATGACTATCAGCAGTGATTCAAAAACGCACTCAACAGCGTGGAATCCTAATAAGAATCTTTATATCAAGTGTCAAGACGACTTTGGAAATCAACCATTGCCACAAAGTTGTAATATAGTTGTAAGACCGTTTGAGGTTTAGCTATAGTTTTTTAAGAAACTAAGATTCTAATTAACTTACAAAAAAGAAAGATTCTTACTCGGCTTCGCCTCGCAAATTGGTTTTATAATAACTATAAATCTGCTATAAGAAATTGCATGATTTTATTGGTTAATTCTATGGGTAAACCCTATTAATAATTTAAGAAAATAAGTTTGTTGGTTTAACCGCTCACCAAAAATTAATAAACTTATTTTATCTTTCTAATTTATGAGTTTGAAAAGAGGTCAGATTAGTTTATCTTTTGGGATGATATTTTCTATAATCCTTATTGTCATATTTTTTGCATTTGCTTTTTATGCGATAAAAACTTTTTTTGGAATAAATAATTCTGCACAGGTAGGACAGTTCATTAGTGATTTTCAGTCAGATGTGGATAAAATCTGGAGGAGCTCTGGAGGTTCTCATGTGAATGAATACTCTTTGCCGTCGGGAGTAAAAAAGATTTGTTTTGTTGATTTCAATCCTGATGTTGGTAAAAAAGGGGTAGATATGAATCTGTATGTTGATCTGAGCAGAATTTACCAGGGTTCTGATAACCTTGTTTTTTATCCGATTGGTTCTACAAAGATAGGCTCTACAGAGATAGATAATCTGAATCTTGCAGATATTACTTTGGAAGAGAATCCTTTCTGTATAAGTAATGCTGAAGGTGTTAAGTTAAATCTAATCAAAGAGGCTAGTGAGGCCTTGGTCAGAGTAGAGCGAGGGAATTAAATGAATGTGCTTATTGGAAAAAGGGGTATTCAGTTTTCTTTTGCATGGATTTTTGCAATTATTGTTGGTGCTTTTATTATTTTTCTTGCAATTTATGCATCTGTGAAAGTTGTAGATACAGGAGGGGGTTTGACTAGTGCTAAAGTTGGAAAAGAGATTGGAATTCTATTGAACCCCCTACAGACAGGTTTTGGGGAGAGTACTTCTAACCTGCTTACGCTCCCTGTTGAAACGAGAATTCATAATCTATGTAGCTCTTCAGGGAATTTTGGTATTCAGACCATCCAGGTCTCACAGAAAAGTTTTGGTAAATGGAGTGCCACAAATCTTGGTTCTGATTTTGAAAATAAATATATCTTCTCTGAAACAGATGTTGAAGGGACAGACTTCTTCCTTTTTTCAAAATCATTTAATTTCCCATTTAAGGTTGCAGATGTAGTCTATGTGACATCTTCCGAGGAGAAATTCTGTTTTGTGGGAGCTCCTGAAAGTATCAACCAAGAATTAAAAGAGTTGGGTCAGGAGAACATCTTCTTAGAGAATTGCCCTGCGGATAGTGTGAATGTGTGCTTCGATTCTGGTCAGGTATCTAGTGGAGATTGCGATATTGAAGTTAGAATGGGACGGAAAGAGGTAGAAAGTGGCGGTCGTATTGTTTATTTTGAGGATGATGCTTTGATGTATGCGGCGATTTTCTCGGATGCAGATATCTATGAATGTCAGGTGCAACGTTTGATGAAGAGGACTAGTGAGCTTCTGGTAATCTATGGTGGAAAGCAGAATCTTTTGGCTCAAAATGGTTGTTATAGTAATGTTGATTTGAATTTTTTTAGGAATTCTATTCTTACATTCAGAAATTCGGAAGATGTTTTTTCTGTTGCGAATGATGCAAAAAGTGTTGACAAAGATAATGATGCTGAGGGGTGTGAACTATGGTGAAGAGAATTTTATTCGTATGTAAACATAATATCTTTCGAAGCAGAGTTGCGGAAGAACTCTTCAAGAAACTGATTAGAAAAAAAAATTACAAAGCACGGAGTGCGGGAGTAATCAGATGGGATAAGAGAGATTTGAGGAAGGATGGGAGCTTTGAGGCTGAAAAAAGGGTTGCTAAAAAGAAGGGAATAAAGTTAAGTGTTAAATCTCGGGGGTTGAGCTCATCGCTACTAAAGGATACGGATATTGTGGTGATTGTTGCGGATGATGTCTCTTTTGAAATCTTCAAGGATAAATCTTTCGGGGGAAAATTAATTTCTTGGAAGATTCCTGATGTGAAAGATGAGGATAAAAATAAAGAGAAAGCCGCTCTAGAAATCATACTCCTCATTGAAGAAAAAATAAAAAAATTTGTCAGGAGATTAAGATGAATAAAAATGGGCAGATGAAGATACAACAGATGGCGTTTATGCTCATAGCAGTCACGCTGCTTTTCGTTT
>JAHJRR010000057.1 GCA_018830685.1 Nanobdellota archaeon | reverse complement strand
TTGTTTCTGGAGAAAGCGTCAGAGATTTACTTCCAAACACTTATAGAAAATTTCAAGGAAAAATAGATGAGCTTGTAAAGGAACAAGAGGATTTTGAGAGATGGATTAGTTCTATTAGACAAGAATCTGTTGGAGAAGTTCTATTTTAGATTTTAGGAAGTGAGTGATTCTTCTTTTGAGAAAGATTATTCTTATTTTCTCTTTTTTGGAGAAAGATTGAAAGCGTTTGTTTGAGTAAAGTATAATAATTTTTAAAAGGAAATATAATAAATTAGTTTATGATTGATAGAACTCGTAGATATTTTGCTTATGCCGAGGAATATTTTGAGGGTATGCGGGCTAATTTAGAAAAATTTAGTGATGCTGAACTTATCAGGTATGTTGCAATGCTCGAGAGATATAAGTTTAAGGCAAGAAGTAAAACAGACCTTCCTCATGCAAACTCTACTAAAAATCATTTAGAAAGAAAAAGAGGAGATTGTGCTACTCCTAGAGGATTAGCAAGAATAACTCTTAGGATGATGGACCCTCATTATAATTCAAATACTTCAAACAATATTAGAAAATCTTATGTTCAACTAGTGAAAGAAAGCTTTTTTAAATCATAAAACATCTTACTGAGATACGGCTCCGTAGCTCAGCCTGGTTAGAGCACTGGACTTTTATCGTATGGAAACGCGATTGTGTATATGTATCGTGGAGACGAGAGATATCCAGGTGTCGAGGGTTCAAATCCCTTCGGGGCCATTCAAATGAGGTTTTTTAGAGAGTTTCCGTTCGCGACAACTTTTGTTGTTGCAGGTTTTCTTATAGGATTTTTTGTATTCTTTAGTACAGACTTTTTTGTTAGTTATGATATCTCTAAGATCTCGCAAGACCCTGCAGGCTCGTTGCTCAATTACTTTTGGGAGTATTCTTCAGGGTTATGGGAAGTTGTGATTAAATGTTTCTCTTTAGGAGTTGTTTTAGGGTTTATCCTTGGTTTCGGAGGGTTCATAATTGATTTTCTGAGAAGAGATTCTGCTACAAATCCTAATTCAAGTATGTCCGTAATAAATAATTTTATGGGGCGTGAAGTATAAATACTCCTTCTGTTTAATTGGTCTGAGGTTACTATGAGTTTAATCAAGGAGTTTCCATTCACATTTCTTTTGGCGCTAGTTGGTTTTCTGATCGGTTCTCTATTTCTTTCGTCGTCAAACCTTTTAAATTATAATTTTTCGTTAATTTCTTTAGAACAACCCCTAAATATTTTTGCAGATTATTTTGGTAGTACCTTAAGATATTATATTTATTCTATTTTGTGTGGATTATCTGGGGGATTAATCTTGGGTTTTGTAGGGTTTGTAATTGATTTTATTAAGAGAAGGTCTGATTTTTGATTGAGTGTTGAGGCAGAGGAAATTTCTGGTTATTTAGGGCAAAAACAGAAAGGTTTTTAAACAAAATTTTTGTTTCTTTTATTATTGTCCAGTTATTAAAAAAGTATTAAAAGCTGTATACTTCGAAATAACTTTGAACTAAAATTCCTCAATAACCTAATGCATAAACTTCAATCTAAACATGTGAAACTCAAAGAAAAAGAAGTTCTGGAATTGTTAGATAAGTTTAATCTTTCTAAATCTCAACTACCTAAAATTTTATCCAGTGATCCTGCTCTTTCTGAAGAGTGTGTCGTTGGAGATATTGTGAAGGTTGAGAGAAAAGACGACGATAAACCTGTGGTTTATTACAGAGTTGTAGTCTAGTTTTTGTAACTATTTACAAAATGGGAAAAAACAAACACTTGGTTGTGAAGAAGTATCTAGAGGAGCATTCTCTAGTTGAATCTAATATAATTTCTTTTAATAATTTCATTGAGAAGAGAATGCAAGAAATTGTTGATGATATTTCTGAGACTATAAATGAAGATGATTTTGAGATTACGCTTGGAAAAGTAGAGGTTGGAAAGCCGAGAGTTATTGAGGTAGATGGAAGTTCTTCTTTGATTACTCCCGCCGAAGCGAAGATGAGGAATTTGACTTATTCTGCTGTAGTTACTATGGAAGTCACAGTTAAGAAAGACGATCAGATTGATTCAGAGGTTGTTGAAATTGGAAAGATTCCTGTTATGGTTAAGAGTAAAGCGTGTAATACTTATGGAATGTCTGAGAAAGAATTAATTGAAAGTTATCACGATCCTCTTGACCCCGGAGGTTACTTCGTTATTAAGGGCAATGAGAGAGTTATGGTTATGGCAGAGGATCTTGCAGAGAACCAACCGTTCATTGAAAATGATTCAAAAGGTAATTTATTTTTGAGGCTTTTTTCCTTGAGAGGAACTTATAGAATTCCTGCCTTAATTTCTGAAAATAAAGAAGGATTATTGACTGTTTCTTTTAGTAAGTTTAAAGATATTCCAATTATTGTGATTTTGAAGGCTCTAGGAATGATTAAGGAGTCTGAGATTCAGAAACATATTGGTTTGGAGACAGATTCTGTGATTGTTAATTTTTATGAATTTGTTAATCTTGCGACGAGAGAAGATGCAATGTTGAATATTTCTGAGAGGTCTAATCTTCAGGGAACTAAGAAGGAGATTCTTGATAGAGTTAGGCAAAGAATTGATTCTTATCTTTTTCCACATATTGGACAGAAAAAAGAAGACCGAGAGAAAAAGGCAATTACACTTTGCAAACTTCTTAAGCAGTTCTTGATTGCAAAAGATAATCCTAAGTTGAGGACGGATAAGGATCATTATGCTAACAAGAGAGTGAGGCTTTCTGGGGACTTGCTTGCCACTTTGTTCAGAGTTAATCTTGGAATTTTGCTTAGAGATATTCAGTACTCGCTTCAAAAGGCGGCGAAGAAACGTAGATTGTTTTCGATTAAAGTTATTGCGAAATCGACGCTGTTTTCGCATAGGATTGAATCTGCTATCGCTACAGGAAGTTGGACTGGAGACAGGTCAGGTATTACACAGAACATGGACAAGACAAATTATCTTGCGATAATTTCCTCGTTGCAGAGAGTTTCGAGTATGTTGCCTAGCGATCAGGAAAATTTTATGGCTAGAACTTTACATCCAACACACTATGGTAGGTTCTGTCCTATTGAAACCCCTGAGGGAACAGAGATTGGTTTGAGAAAAAATCTTGCTATTCTTGCACAGGTTTCAACTTCGACTGGAATGGAAAATGAAAAGTTTTTGGATTATATGAATTCTAATGGTCTTGATAAAGATGGGTCTGATGGAACGGAAGTTATGTTTAATGGTATTTTTGTTGGAAGTGTCAAATCTCCGAAGGAGTTTGTTGAAGGAATGAGGATTCGTAGACGAGCTGGAGAGTTGCCTGTGCAGATGAACATGAGACACGATTCTCACTTTGGCATTGTTGTGATTTCCACAGAGCCTGGTAGAGTTTTGAGGCCGTTGATTATTGTGGATGGTGGAGTTTCAAGATTGAATGAAGATCATTTGATTTCTCTGGAGAGGGGAGAGTTTAAGTGGATTGATTTGATAAATAATGGAATAATCGAATATCTTGATGCATCTGAGGAAGAGAATGCTTTAGTTGCACTTTCTCCTGAAGATTTAACTGTAGAGCACACACATCTTGAGGTTGATCATGTGGACTTGTTTGGTGTTGTTACCTCTTTAGTTCCTTATGGTAATCACGACCAGAGTTCTAGACTTAATAGGGGAAGTAAGACTCAGAAGCAGGCTCTTGGTCTTTATGCTGCTAACTATTTAACGAGGTTGGACACCGATGTTTCTGTTCTCCAGTATCCTCAGAAGCCAATCGTGAGGAGTTTTGTTTATGATACTTTACAAACATATCCTGCTGGACAGAACCTTGTTGTTGCAGTTATGACCCATGATGGGTACAATGTTGAGGACGCGCTTGTTTTAAATAAGGGAAGTGTTGATAGGGGTGTCGGACGAAGCTTTTACTTTAGGCCTTATTCTGCTGTTGAGATGAATTATGCTGGTGGACTAAGGGATGAGATTGCTATTCCTGAGAAAGATGCTTCTGGTTATAAAACTGAATCTAGTTATGAACTATTGGAGAGCGATGGTATTGTTTATCCTGAGGCGAACGTTGGTGATGGTAAGGTTTTGATAGGTAAGATGTCTCCTCCTAAGTTTTTGTCTGAAGCAAGAGAGATTTCTATTAGGACTAAGAAAGAGTCAAGTGTTTCAATGAAGCAG
>JAHJRR010000056.1 GCA_018830685.1 Nanobdellota archaeon | reverse complement strand
TTATTTCTGAAGAGCCGTTCTCCTTGGGTGCTTTGGCTGATTCTTCTTATCTTTTGCCATGTGTTTAGAATCTTTAGCAGCTGCCCTGGCCTGTTCCCTCCCAGCATCAACAACTGCAGATTTCTTCTCGCTCGCTTCTTTTTTGTCATCTTCTTTCTCTTGAGGACTTTCAGAACCTGAAGTAGCTTGACCACTTGCTCGAGCCCTTTCTAGAAGAGTTTTCTTTTTAGAAACACCTTCAAGACCTTTTTGAGATCTCTTCTCAAGTCTTTGCTTTTTGAATTTAATTTTCTCAGAAGGAGCAAGCAATTCAACCCTCACAATATCTTCTTCTTTAATTGCCTTAACACTAACTTTAGAAGGAGGATTCTTTATACCCTTTGCCCAAATAAACTCATTAAGATGAATATCCAATTTGATTTTATTCAAATCTCTATCATAAACTTTCATGTGTCTAGCCAAAAATTCCTTAACCGCCTTAACTGCCTTGTTAGTCTTCTTATATCTAACAGTCCTCATCCATTTTTTTCTTAAGGGAATCGTGTACTCTCTCACAAGAGTCGGAACCTTTTCCTTGGAATCTTTCTTGGACTTAGCAATTTCTTTCTTAACAGCACCAGCTAGACTCTTTTCTACACTCTTCTTTACCTCTTCAAGTTTCTTCTTTGTTTCTTTCTCTTCAACTTTCTTTATTTCAGGGGCAACGCTCTCTACCTTTTTCTCTTCTTTCTCAACGCTAGTTTGATTTTTTTCTTCCATTTTTAGGTTTTTTCTACCAGAGTAGTTTCTTTTTTTCTAAAAAAGAAACCCTATCCGAAGTGTGACTTCTTCTGTTTCCTAGGTTTAATATGAAGTTTAGTTCTCCTCCAAGACCTTCGGTGTCTTGTGATAGCCGAAGGGTGCACTCTTTTGCCTTTTCCAAATTTTTTAAGAACAGCCCAAACAGGAGCCCATTTTGTCAACCGCCCTTTCTTAACAAGCTTAGTTTTCTTCGCAGCGTTTTTTATTCCCATTTTATAATTTTGTTGTTACAGTAATTAAATTTAATTCCGGATTTTTTGATAATTTTTCTGTTTGTTCACTCATAATCCTCAATATTCTTCCATCAAGAGTCATTTTCATTCCAAGTCCAATCTCAATTTTATTTTCTTCATTAACATTCTCCCCTTCATATAGGCTATTAATTATAACTCTTGAATTTTCAAAAAAACTTGTTTTAATAGTATATATGCCTTCCATTCTCACTGGTTTTGGTGTATATTTCATTTTACATCCTCCAAAAACTTTTTTCCTTTTTCCGTAAGTTGTCTTCCCGGCCTCTTTCCTTTAACGCCTTTAACACCTTTAGTAATCTCAGTAAGGCCCGCAGCATCAGACTGTTGAAGTATTGTCCTAATAATCTTTCCACCTGCCTTCACAAATTTCTCTGGTTTTGAACCTCTCTCTTTCTTACTTCCGTATCTAGTCTTAAGCCTATTCACGCCAACAACTTCTTTTCTATAAATCTGTCTAAGAATACTTGCTGCTCTCTTGAACCAGAAATCCAAATCCTCAATAGGTCTAGCTTTAGAAGGACTTGACTTAACAAAATCAATCCAATCCGGCTTCTTGAATTCCTCAACGCCCTTAAGAGCTTCAGCTAACTTAAGGTTATACTCTCCAGCATCAATATCATAAACAGGATTGCTTGTATTTTTTTCCATATTATTCGGACACGCCTCGCGGCGTTAGACAGCTATGCTGTTAATCCAAGACAAGGCAGAGAATCCACTTTATAAAACTTTTTCTTTTGTTAAACTAGTCCCTCTGTAGAATGAGCTCTCCCTAAGACTTCATTTCTCTCAAGAAGTTCCCTCTCTCTTTCTCCTTGAATCTCTCTTCGTCTTTCTTCTCGAATATAAGTCATAGCTATTGCAGCAAGAAGTGAATCTTTTGTTAGTTCATTTCCAAGTGAATTTACCATGCGGTGAGGAAATAGTTGATCAAGAATCGCTCCCCCTTGGTCCCTATTCACAAGAGCAATATCACTCAAACACCCTCTTGCAAGAAAAAAATATTCTCCACTACTCTCGAGACATATGCAGTATCCTTGCGGTTCTATCGGATTTATCTTCACAACTATCTGAGAATCTTCATAAGCACTATCCCAAGTCCGGGGATTGTCAAGTTCCATAAGCTCCCTTAAGAAAAAACCTTTATATTAATTTCTATACTCCACTATCGAACTTCTCTTCTCCACTTCTTAACAAAAATTGAAAAGCCAATAATTCTCGCGCTGTAAGTTTTACCCAGCTTATTAAGAATCTCTTCACGATACTCTTTGATTTTTTCTTTCTCAGTCCTAGCACTTTTAAGAACAGTAACCTTGACATCTTGTCTATTTTTAAAATGATTTTCCAATGTAGAAATAAAATTAGCCGTTACTCCATTTTTCCCTATTTGAACTTGACTCTGTGCCATTCATATTTCTAAATCACACGCTTTTTTAATCTTTACTTTTGAACAAAGGTAAATTTAATAACATCGCTCCCTTAAAACCAAAATGAAAAAATCGCGACCATTTTTAATTATTCTAGCCGTTGTATCAATAATCATAGTAATCAGCATATTTATTCATCTGAATTATTTTGAGAATATCCGTAATAATGTAAGGACAGTCTCCAAATTAGAGGGAAACGAGACAATAAGAATTCTAAATCAGAACCTAAACCTAAGTGGTTATGAGATAGATTTTGAGAGCATATACACCGGGGGCAACCAGTCGATAGTTCGTGTCAGTTTGACCCAGGGCAATTCGAGAGAACATTATCTCGTTGATTTAAAGAGTGAAAAAGTTAGGAAAAGATCATGAACTCCAAAACGAAATTCACACTCCTTTTATTCTTAATAATTTTATCGCTATCAACCGCTGCCTTCTCAGGATATTTCGGGTTTAACACAAATGCTCTTATAAAAATTGTCGCCCTAAATCCCATACTCTCTGCAATTATTTACAATTTAATCTTTATAGGAGCAACTAGTTTCTCTTTTTCAGTGGGGGTAATGTCTGGTTTTGGAATTCTAATGTTCTCCTGGCCGATGGTTTTTGTTTACTCTATGGTCGGAATTATGGGAAGCTCAATTATTGACTTTTACATCTCGAGAAAACTCGGGAAAAATTACGTTAGAAGATATCTAAATAAACACGGAGGGAGAATAGAAGAATTTGAAGATGTCCTCGAGAAGAATACTTTCAAAACGAC
>JAHJRR010000055.1 GCA_018830685.1 Nanobdellota archaeon | reverse complement strand
TTAAGTCAACTATTTCAAGAAAACAAACCAACCCACAAGCCCCAAAAGAATAAGAACGCCTATTATAAAAATCATCCATAACCACCACTTAGACTTTTTCTGCACAAGAGGCATTCCGGGCTGAGCCGTTTGAGTCGCTCCCGGTTGCACACCAGCAGGAACGCTCGTAGCAGGTGTAGCAGATTGCACTCCAGCAACTGCCGGTTGTGTAGGAACTTGAGGTGTCATCGGAGGAGCTACCGGTTTCTGAGCCATATTTGTTTGTTCAACCATAAAAAAATACAAGAAAACATATATTATAAAGTTTACTCAAAACTACCTCTTACAAAAAACAATAAACCTCTCGGCACCAATCTCAAACTCCTCCAAAATCTTAAAATTTTCTCGCACAAAATCATCAAACCATTTCCTATTTACTCTAAACCTCTTTCGACTCACCATACTCTCTGTAGCGAAACTCACAACAATTCTTTCAGAAACTTCAGCAATACTCAAAATTAAGTTCTTAGAATAATTCTTCTCCAACATCTCAAGAGAATCCAAAACCTTAAACATCAAAACAACTCTCGGCTTTTTCTGTTTCCACACAAGACTCTTAATCTTTTCCAAATCAAACAAACTCTCATGAACAGCCATCGCATCGAATTTATTCTTTTCAAAATAGACATTCATCGAATCAACTAACTGACCCACAGCCTCAACAGCAACATAACTAACACTAAAACCCTCTTTCTTAAAATATTCATAACTCAACCCGTTGATTCCTGCCCCCAAATCAATCACACTAAACTTCTTTCCAAGCCCTCCAAGAATCCGCTTATATACCTCACAATAAAAACCAAGACGCTCCCTTGTAGAAAGATGTTTTCTCAAAAACCACTCAGCGTCCTTATCTTTAAAAGAAAGTAGTTTCCTACTAGAAAACGCCCCGAAAACTTTATGTAAAAGCTCCCGTGTCAATCTAATTTTCTCTTCATCATTCACCTGCCTCTTCTCAAAATGAGAATAAGCTATCTCAACGTCCTCCCGAAGCAAACAAGAAAACTCTTTTTTCTGAATTATCTTATCAAATATTTTTTCATCCATTTTAAAAATTCACAAGTCTTTTAAGTTTCCTCTGTTTAAAAGACATACGAATGGCCTCAACAAATCAATCTCCAATGTATAAGAAAGCAGAATCTATGTTTCTGTCCGCAGAAAAAGACGAAGACAGACTACATTGGTTAGAAGAAATGATTAGGGAATGCCCCAAACATAAATCTTCTGAGAAAATGCTCGCAAATCTTAGGAACAGATATAGAAAATTAAAAGAAAAATCTGAAAAAATTAAAAAAAGTGGAAAAGGTGGGTCTGGAAAACACTCTATAAAAAAAGAAGAAATGCAAACAGCCATAGTGGGATTCACCAATACCGGAAAATCTTCCCTTCTCTCAATTCTAACAAACACTCTTCCAGAAATCGCACCATATCAATTCACAACAAAAAGACCAAGCATAGGGATGATGAAATTTCAAGGAGCAAACATTCAAATCGTAGAAATTCCCGCGATAAAGTCAGAATATTATGATAAAGGACTTGTAAACACTGCAGACTCTCTAGTCCTCTTAGTCACAAATTTGGAACAAATAAAAGAACTGGAAAAAGAACTCATTAGAGAATCTAAAAAGAAAATAATTGCATTCAATCAAAAAGATTTGCAAGACAAAGAAAAAAGAAAACTTTCTTCAACACTTCAAAGTAAGAAATATAATTTTGTGATAATCTCTACAGAAACTAAAGAAGGACTTGAAGAACTAAAAGAAAAAATTTTCAACAGCTTCGGAAAACTAAGGGTATACACCAAAGAACCAGGAAAAGAAAAATCAGATAAACCAATGATTTTCGACCCAGAATCAACCATCAGAGATGTAGCGAAAAAAGTTCTAAAAAACTTCTCCACACTAAAAGAAACAAAAATCTGGGGACCCAGCTCCAAATTCCCCGGGCAGGTTGTTGGTCTAAACCATCTCCTAAAAGACCTAGACATAGTTGAATTTAAAACGCGATAGCGAAACAAAAAACATATTTTACAAAGCAATAATTGATTTAAGCAAGCAGTCCATAAAAAAAGAATGCGAGAACAAGGAAGTCCCTCTGCAACATCTGCAATAATTCTCTCTGTTTTTGGAATAGTATTAACAATTTTTGGAAGTGGCACTTTTGAAACAATCCTTTTTCTTATAGTCCTCACAATATCTGCCCTAGTGATAACATATCTTTTAAACTATACAAGACGAACAAGTATCTGCGAAGAAGAAATCGAAAAAATAGAAGAAAAACTTATAATCTCTGAGAGACTCTCAAAATTAGAAGCGAAAGTATTCAAATGAATAAAAAAGGTAAATTTGATAGTGAAGACTTATTAGAAGTAATAAGGATAATAATTATTGGAATCATAGGATATATAATCATCAAAGCACTTCTTTCTATGGCAATACAAGGATAATAATCTCCTCCTGATTAAAAAGAGGGTTTTTAAACATTGCTCCAAACCGAATCCTCTACACAAGCCTTTTAAGGAGTAATTTGTCCATAGTAGTATCAAAAATGGACGATGATGAAGATTCTAATAAGAAAGAAAAATTAAGAATTTGTTTTGTCTCATTTTCTCACTCTTCGACAAGTACGGGAGGAATCGAAAGATACCTCGACACAACAATTAATGAGCTAACAAAAAAGGGACACTCTGTAGATATAGTTACTGCTTCTTATGACAAAGACAAAGTCCAAACAGTAGGCAATTTAACAGTTCATAACCTCTCCTTCATGAGTCCAAAATTCAGAAATAAAGGCCTTGGAGGAAAAAAACTCTACAACTATTTAAAAAAACTAGTAAAAGAAAAAAACGTAGATATAATATCTGCAGAGAATTTCTATAGAGGAACTCCTCCCTCCTATGCTTTCGCAGTAAACCTCGTCTCTCTTGAAACAGGCGTTCCAGCAGTTTTGAGAATGCACGGACATTTCAATAAAGAAATAGAAAAAGCACTTGTTAAAGACCTTATGTGGTCAAGGATAATGAGTGTAAGTAAGAGTATCAATAATATGGCATATAATGCAGGAGTGAATGTAAAAAAACTATCAGTGGTTTATCTAGGAATAGACACAGAAGTCTTTCGACCAGAACTAGGAAAAGAATGGCTAAGAAAAAGAATCGATATTTCAAATAGTGATATTCTAGTCATGCACGCAAGCAGAATAACCGGAAGCACTACCAGCTCCTATCTTGAACTCAAAGGTATCACAACACTTTTAGAATCCTTCTCAATCTTAGCTCAAAAACAAAAAAATGTCAAACTATTAATAGCAACAGCAAAACCCCCAACAATCTGGCAAAAAGAATTCGACCAAGCCGTAAAAAAGATACAAGATCTTGCAGAGATTCATGGGATTGGAAATAAGATAATTATTAAGCCATTTGATTTGGGAGAAATGCCCTTAGCTTACAATGGTGCAGATATCTTTGTCATGTCCTCGCAAATGGAATCTTTCGGATTAGTTTATGCAGAAGCCATGGCCTGCGGAATCCCTGTTATAGGAACCAGCGTTGGAGGGATCCCCGAGATAATTGATGATAATACAAATGGATTTCTTGTTAGCCCAAACTCTGCAGTTGAGTTGGAAAAAAAGATAGAGATTCTTGTCAAAGACCCAAAGAAAAGAAAAAAAATGGGAGACTTGAATGTAGAAAAAATAAGGAAAAAATTTGACATAAGAAAAACAACAGACAGATTAGTGGGAATTTTTCAATCCTGCATAGAAAAAAACGGTACAAAGAAAGATGGAAGAAAAGAAAAATCCTCTACCTAAAATAAGTGTAATTGTGGCAGCATATAATGAGGAAAAATATATTTTAGCATGTTTAAATTCAATTCTGGACCAATCTTTCAAAGACTTTGAAATAATTGTTGTAAACGATAAAAGCACAGATAAAACTTCCGAGAAAGTCAAAGCGTTATCTGAAAAAAACGAAAAAATATTTCTCTTAGAACAAGATACAAATGGGGGGAGAGCAAATGCACTGAATCGGGGAATAAAAAAGGCAAGAGGTAAATATATTGCATTTCTCGATGCAGACGATCTAATGGAAGAAAAGAGATTGGAAGAACAATATATGTTTTTGAAGGATAATCCCAAGATATCACTCGTCTACTCTAATTTTATTCAATTCGGGAATGAGATAGATAATAAGTTCATTGAAGCTATAAAATTTACGAGAGACCCTTATAAAATTATGAGAAAATCTTTCGAAGAAAATCTTCCAGACACAACAACGCCCTCACAAATTCTGGATGAAAACAAATTTATTCCGGGAGGAAGTATAATGATGAAAAAATCCTTATTTGAAAAAGGAATAAAATTGGACAAAAATCTAAGAAACTCCGAAGACTATGATCTCTGGTTACAAATAATTGGCAAAGGATATAAAATAGCAAAACTCCCAATAATAGCCTTCAGATACCGACGACACAAAAATCAAAAATCAAAGAACCCTGAGAAAATGAAACTTGCTGCAAGCCACATCTTGAAAAAGTTCAGAGAAGGAAAATATTTTCAATAGTAAAATCTAAAACCATTTATGTTAATAGAAATAATTTTATTCATGTTCTTAGGCATACTCTTTGGAACATTCACAGG
>JAHJRR010000054.1 GCA_018830685.1 Nanobdellota archaeon | reverse complement strand
TGCAAAACTATCTGTTCTATCAAAACTCATCTTACAATAACCTTCCTTATCCAAATTTAATTGGAGTTCAAATGGTTTGAATGCAGGAAGGCATTCCTCATTTTCATATTTTATCTCAACACCGCTTCCGTCAGAAAGCTCATCGTATCTGTAGCCATCAGGTAATCCACTCTCGTCCGCACTTATCCTCGGAGCTGTCAAATCTTTTTCATTCTTCCAAATACATCTCTCCTCATCAGTATCTTTATTTATCAAGCCACATCCTGCACCAAGACTTCTACACTGATACTCTGTGCAAGGGAAATCTCCGTCATTACACAAGTCACAATTCTCCCCCTTCGCCTGCGCCTGCCACGGCTTACATTCAAATATGATTGTCCTATCTGTGTCATCTTTCAAATATTTTGAAGCCCAAAATGCTAGTGCGGTACCTCCCATGGCAAACCATCCCGCAGGCCCAGTTCCCATCCAGCCTAATGCAACGAGTCCTTTAGAGACACCAATTCCAGCCCAGTAACCAGCAAAAGCACTTCCCCCAACTCTTGCCCCTGCTTGAGCCGCTCTTGTTTTATCTCCAGTGCTCCTAAAAACTAGTGTTGCTTTGATAGCACCAGTAATTGCAGAACCTATTCCAGAATATTTTAACGCTGTGTCAATACCCTGTGGATTCCAAAATCCTCCCCTTGTGCTTGGAGAAAAAAACTTAACCACTTTACTAATCTTCAAACCTGTCTTTGGAGCTTTTGTTACTTCTGCTCCTTTTACAGCTAAAATCCATTTTCCTCCTTCAAGAATATAGCTTTTTCCATCTTTTGTTTGAAATGACTTATCTGTTAGAGTCCCTTCTTTTAATTGATCTGGAGAAATAGGTAATTGAGGTAAAGAATCCCCAAGAGTATTTGCTTCTCCCTGCCCACGAACAACCCCAACCTCCAAACTCAACATGTAAGAAAACGCAAACAGCCCAACTACCAAGACAATTATCTGCCCCACAGCCAACTTTCCTCTGGTATTTTTTAACATCTTACCTTTTATCATTTACTCCAGGCAATGTGTCCCAATTTATTTTCTCTCCCTTGAATAAGTCCTTCCAGCTACCATATCCCTCTCCACCCTTGTAATCTCCAATAACCCCGCAATCTCCGAGGGAGACGCACAAGTTTTGATAACCTTCTGCCCAATCTTGGTTAATCTTTGTTTTTTCTTTCTTATCTTTTAAAGTCTTATCTAAACATCTGGGTGTACATTCCTGATAACACTTGGATTCGCTCCAACCTTCCGTTGACCGACAAAGCTTCACACAATTCACATCCGCCCCCGCCCTGAAATCTGTCAAACCAACAATTTCTTGCGTATAAGGAACAGAACATGTCACACTCGCAAAGCTACAAATACTCACAACGTCTTCATTATTTTCACTCTCTGCAATTGTTCCAGTAGGGTCCCAAAACTTAAATCCTGGGGAATACTTGGGAACGCACGCAGCAATTATCTCTTTGTCCGCGTCGTCGTCCCACATTTTCTTTTCAACACCATACTGTGTTCTCAAAACGCCTGCATCCTTCACAACCTCACAATCTCTTTCATCTTCATTCAAACAATCTGTCGTGCTATTCTGGAGCATACAATCCCCCCATTTATTCACCACGCACCTAGCACCTCCCCCTATGTCTTCTGAACAAAGTTTATTTCTGAAAGAATCACACAATTCATATTCTACCTCTCCGTTCTGGCACCACATAGCATACGACAACTGTCCCGGCTTAGCATCTTCAAAAGTATTTATCGAAGCAGAACACCATTCATCCCCGTTCGCCCTCGGAACATTTCCAGTCAAAGAACTCGCAACACAATCAGTCTTCCTACAAATACTATCTCCATACTTTGGAACATTAGAATCAACTCCCCTCTCGTAACTCCTGCATGTACTGCCCTCTCCAACACCACAAGAACCATATGTGTCCGAACCCTTGTTTCCTTTACCATCGCCCTCGTCAACTTTAACATCCTGGTTTCCAGCTATGTAGCTCCAGTAATTAATATCCTTTATTTTGTTCGCATCATAAACATTGGCAGTATTTCCACAATTGTCTACGTAGTAAACATCATTCTTTCCAACCTCACACCTAGTTCTTTCTGTCATAGAACAAAGCGTTCCCAACTGTGGTGCGGTACACAAAAGCCCTGGGTGAAACTCTCCCCCATTACTCTGACACTGCTCTCTTGTATCATGGCTACAATCTCTTCCAATCTCTACCTCAAAAATACAAGCCCCTTCTTCTTGAGGCGAAGCCAACGCCTGACACGACGGCTCGTCCTGAACATCTGCTCTGAAAGTAGCTTTAACATTATAATCGCTTCCAAGAGCATCACACGCAACTCTTTCAACAAACTTCGTCTCATCTCCAAGAAGGCAACAACCTATACTACACTGTGGAACCTCCTCCTTTGGTTGGCTGTAAAAATACCCTCCTTTCGCAGGATTACACGTTGCTTCTGGACTCGGCAGACACTCGCCCGTTCGCGTGTTAACGCACGTTCCCTTTGAGCAGTATGCAGTACTCTCGCAAGAAGTCCTATCCGACCTAAAACCAGTATCAACTTCTTCCAACGGAACATTTTGGCACCTAGCACCACTAACAGTTTTCTCCGCACAATACAATGTTTCCTGACCTTCCTGTGCAGAAATGCTTCCTACTAAAATGAACGAAACCAAAACTAAAAGCAAAATCACTACCAAATATTTCTTTCTATTTATCATCTTAGTATCCAACGGGGAACACAAGACTCCTAGAAGCAAGCTGGAAGATATCTCCACTGCTCAATTCCTCTATCTTGTAAATCTTCGTTCCATCGTCCCTCAAATTTTTATCTACAATTATATTCGAATCAAGTCTTCCGTAAATCCTAGGGTCAGCATCACCAATTGTCGTTTCCCACTCGATTATTGAATTCGCAATGCTAACAAGTTCATAAAGATTATTGTCCACAGCCACACTAAAATCATCAAACCTCGTCGTCTCGGACTTAGACGTTGTAAGAATATAATTCATATCGATATTAATTCTATTTGGAAGAAGCTCCACTCGTGTAATCCCTGTATCAAGGGCAACATTATAACCTTTTCCCTCATAACTTTCTTTTAAAGAATCAAAGCACCTCTGCACATCATTTCCAATTGCACTCTCCACTTCTGATTCAATATGTTGTTTCAATAATGGCTGCTGAACGACACATGGCTTCAAATTCTCGTTAGTATAACACAAATACTCGATGGGAACCTCATTGTAAGTAAAATAATGCTCTGGCTCAACACTCCCTCCTTGTATCGAAACTAACTGAACAACTTCAATAATTCTTTCATTTAAACAAGTTTGCATAAATCCTTGAGGGTTCTCAGAATTAAAATCAGAAATATTAACTCTCGAACCTGGAAGAACAAAGAAATACAACAGGACCGCACCAACAATCACAATCGCAATGATAACAAAGATAGTCACCTGTCCAGACTTATCTTCAAGAATCTCACTACACCTTTTTTGCATAATTTCTATAGGGAAATTTTGTTTATAAATATTGTGAGACTTTTAGAATTTATCCTGTTACGGAATGCTCTTTTCAAAAATATTAAAAATGTCTTATGTCTTCCCAATCAAATGAACGCAAAAGGACATCTACTCTCAGGTTTCGCGTTTTCCATATTTGTAATATTCTTACTAGATTATCTGGCTTTTGTAAAATTTAGTTCAAGCATAGAAAATATAGTTCTTCTAGTCTTGATAATAAGCTTTTACAGTTTACTTCCAGATATAGACCACCGAAGTAGCAAAATGACTGGATACTTCTTAGTAATAGGTTTCGCCGCTCTATCTATTTCTGTGTTCCAATTAGCAACGACTCTTCAGCTAGTTAATGATCCAATAAAATTACTAATCTTCTCAACAGTTATCTTATTCTTTCCGATTCTTGGTCCAAGAGTATTCCATCACAGAGGGATAATACACTCTTTATTGATAGGTGCTTTGGCAACATTTTTTATCCATTTATTATTTAACAACACTCTTTTCACGATAATAGCATTTGCTTCGTATTATTCTCATCTCCTAGCCGATGGTTATCTATTAAAACTAAAATAGAATTATTTTCTCTGCATTTTTCTCTTATCAATGACCACTAGACCTGCACCAAGAATTACTAAGATGATAAATATTACCCCTACACCATTTTTTGAACTTAAGAAACCAATTGCGGCTCCGGTAATTCCAAAGCCCCATCCTCCAGAAATTTCACGCTCGTTATAGCCCTCTTGAGCCTCATCAGAATTTCCTAGTGTCGTATAAGTTGTTTCATTATTTTCAACAACCCCTAATATGATTGTGCTACCAGAACTTGGGGAACTGCTACTCCCAGAACTTCCACCCCCAGGGCTCCCCCCTCCAGGGTTATTATTGGAGTTACTATTATCTCCACTATCTTCTGAATCTGTAGGAATAACAATGCTTGTTGTAAAATCTTTTTCAGTAACTTCAAAAGTCTTGAACGTCTCACTCCCGACGGTTTCTCCGTTTACATAAAAATAAATATTTCCTCCCGAATCCGATTCAACTACTAAATCATAAGAACCGCTCACAATTTCACTACTTCCAACTTCTCCTCCGTTTATTTTCGCTATCACCGAATAACCATCGCCCAATAAAGTGTTCCCGTCCGAATAATAGACATTCCCGTAAAATCCGTGTGGCGACGGAATCGCGGACACGAGTCCAATCAGAAGCAAACCTAAAGTCATAAGTATCAATTGTTTTTTCATAATTACTCATGATTTATTTTGTTTAAAAGCATTGTTATCCTCGATAAACTAGGTTATAAAATATAAGAAAAAAGGAAATTTATTAATACAATTTCTTAATCAAATCAATAAATTCATTTGCATCTCTTATAATCTCTTTTGTTATAAATCCAAAAACCAGTTCATCATCAATCTTTCCGTATTCATGGGCAATTATATTTCTCATACCTTTAGAATCTTTAAGCCTGGTTGCTAAAATCTCTGAGATTATTCCTTCGTTTTTCAAAATATCAAAAACTTGTTTCTCATGTTCTGGTTGTTTAAGGTTTTTTTCTTTAACTATCATAAATGAGAGGTCGATAATTGCCTCTATTATCTTTTCAAAATATCTCTCACTAATCGCTCTAATCTTATAATCTCTTTTATATTCTTCAAAATTAGTAGGTAAAGAAGATTCTAATTCTTCAAGAAACTTTTCTATCTCACTTATTTTATCACTAATTCTTCCTTTCATTTCCTATAATATTCTATGGTTTTTTAAAATTGATTTTTTAACCTTTTTCGGTAGAACATTTAACACTTGAACATCTACCTTATCAGGTAATTGCCCAGAAACTCTTTTCCTAAATAAAGTAGCTTCCCTTAAAGAAATTTTATCAAATTCAACAGCGATATCAATATCAGATCTGATTGTCAATTTATTTTCAATAACAGAACCAAACAAAATTATTTTCCTAATTTTTTTTACATACTCATCCTCTAAAATTATTTTTTTAGTTTCTTTAATAATATCCTTAATAATGCCTGCCTTCTTTAAACTAAAATCTTCAAATTTAGAAATATCTTTAATAAATTGAAATTTTTTCCTGATATCTCTTGATAATCTGTTTTTTTCTGATTGAGTTAGATTAATTCCGTTCAACTGCTTCTCAATTATTTTTAGCTCACGCTGCCCAAATATTTTTCTGGTGTTATCATTCTTCTCTAAAAATTGTATTAAGTTCATCTTAGATCAGTAGGGAATATAACCTCCATAATAGTTATAATAACCTAAATTAGGGTTATATTTAAATGTTTTGATCTGATAAGAATCTTTGAAAAAAAGAAAAAAGAAAGAAAAAGAAAAAAATAAATTAGATGTAATAGGTGTAGTAATCGTCTGTCGCGGTATCTGGTAAATGCTTCATTGAAACCCAGTAAGCTATGTTTGGTTGCATACTTGAATTATCTGCTACTGTTGCTTCATTCTTATCCAAAACTTTATTCCAGTATTTCTGGCTTGCAAGAGATTTTAGACTTTCTAATGCGACACTAACATCTGTTGTGCTGTTCCCAAACATCCCAATAAGGTTATAGCCATTAGCTAATTTTACCGACGCTGGCGTCACAGGAGTATCATCTGGATTTGAGGATATTCCTTTAGCATTCCCATACAGAGTTGTATTCTGGTCTACGAATACGATATATCCTCTTCCGGGAACAACTTCTCCGTTCCAACCATCAAAACCAGTGCTTCTACTCCATGAGGTTCCACCAGTCATCCATACCCATGCATTTTCTCCGGTCTCTTCATTATAAACATAACCCCATGCTTTGTTCAGAGTTTCTTTAATTCCCTCAAAAGCAATCTTGTAATCATTGTCTTCTAAGGAGTATGGTACTGAAATAAAATTTCTTTGGCTTTCATACAAAGGAGTCATCCAAGTATAAACGGTCAAATCTGCTCTGTACCATTTAACACTTGTTCCGTTGTCTGCTCTGATTGAAATATCATACCCTCCTATTTCCGCAAATAGAATATTAGCCCAATTAATAGTACAGTTACTTGAACTGTTTCCAACCATTATTTCAAGAGGTAGCCCCGTAGTGATAGATGTACAACTAACATCATCCAGTCCAGTGTTCCATGTAGAGCTAATGTTTTTAATTCCTTCTACAACGCCTATTAAGGATATTTCACTTTCTTCATATTCAATTTCTGAAATTGAAACTTGTGCAGTGGTTGAATTTGTATTTCCTGCAAAATCTGTTGTAGTTAAAACAACACTATAATCTCCTTCGGAGCTATATACATGAATAGCGTCTTCACCATCATCCTCACTGCCATCTCCAAAATCCCAATCATATACTTCGATTCCGGTCTCACTATCTGTAGAACTACTTGCATTAAATGTTAGAGTCTCACCGACGATAGTTGTTCCTGCAATTGTAAATCTTGGCGTTGGTTTTGTATTATCAATTGTAAACCCCTCTGTGATATTAGCGTATGTAGTCACTACAGATTGAAGTCTTAGATAATAATTACCATCTTCAACTACCATTGTATTCCATGAATAGTATCTTGGACTACTTCCAGAAATTGTTGTTAAATCAATCCAAGATCCAGCACCAATCTTATACTGTAATGTTAGTCCAGGGATACTCTCTGTATTGTTCCAAGTTACATCTAATACTCCTGAAACATTCTGGTATGCTACGGGGGAAGTAAAGTCAACGCCATTATCAGCACTCACAAAATTAGCAGAAATCAAAACTAAACTGAACATCACCGCCAAACTTAAAATCACTTTTTGTTTTTTCACTTTTATCTTTTTTTAACCCCCTTTCAACTCTATAGCAAATCTGTTAAGCAGATTACTTAATTACTTAACTCATTTTCTTTATAAGTATTATTGTCGTCGAGAAACTACTTTTTGTAACCCCTTAAAATCAATGAACTTAAATGCAAGCCCCATTAAAGCAATCGCATTCTATCACTTTGATAGTAGGCAATCCCTTGCTTCCGCAGTATGCTTCATAGAGATAATTTCCCTCTGTAACAACAGGACCTCCTCCGGACCCGATGCCTTTTAACAAATCTCCTAAATTTGTTGTGTAACTATTTTTACAAAGGTCTGAATATCCCTTGTATTTTCCTTCAAGTTTTATTCTCGCTTGCCCCTTCTCATAATAATCCATCCCCCCGTCGCTGTCTTCACAAACGTCCAAAATTTCAACTCCACAGTATCCCGAAACTTCTCCTTGACTAACCCATTTATTATTTGCACAGGTAAAATAATTTACTCCTTCACATTTTGTTCCTCCACTAGAGCATTCGGGTCCTACAGGTTCCACACTTTTGTAAGCCCCACAATAAACATAATCTCCTCCAGATGCCTCACAATTCCAATACCATCTTTTGTTAGAAAGACTGTAATAGAAACTAGAAGAATTTCCATTCTTACATAGACTTGTTCCAATTAAATTCCCTTCATTCTTGAATATTTGACCATGTGCATCACCACACGCTAAACCAACTTTTTCTTCTTTTAGTTCACAAACATCTGTGGTATTACTAAAACCATATGCTTTGCCAACATTTGTTA
>JAHJRR010000053.1 GCA_018830685.1 Nanobdellota archaeon | reverse complement strand
CAACCAAGCACCGGAAACAACAATCACAATAGATTCGGACACAACGATTAATCTGATTGCAGACGCAGAAGGAAAGCCAACACCAACATATCTATGGACTTTAGGAACTCAAACTACCTCAGGAAGCACCACGACGATGACACCAGAATCAAGTGGAACATTAACCTTAACTGCAACTAACTCTGAAGGCAGTGATTCCGAGACATGGACTGTTGTCGTTAATGCCCCAGAGTGCAATTATCATGAAGAGTACGCTATTTCAACTGCTTGTCCTGGTGCAACACAATCCCAAGCAGACCAATGGTGTGTAGATTATTCAAACCATATTGATGCAGTTTCTACATGGTCTCCTATATGTAATAGTTATAATGAGATAAATTGTAAATGGTGTGCAAGTCCAACAGTATGCGTAAGTAGCGAAGGTGGTGGAAGTGATTATGGCATCTCTAATGAAATCTGTCCGGGGGCAACACAATCCCAAGCAGATGCATGGTGTAATTCTAATTTTGGAAATGATGCAACTGCAACATTCATTTGCAATTACTATGCTGCAGGAGGCTGGTATGAAACCGGTTGCACCTGGCCGCCTGTATGTGTCCTATGGGGACCCGCTTAATATTAAATTGGAAACGTTAAGTTTTAATATCCGAATATATATTTACACACATGATTCAGAAAAAATTTCTGTTTGATAAAAAAGGAGTCAGTATAATGATAGGATACATACTTCTCGTCGTCTTCATCCTAGCAATTAGTGTAGGAATATTCCAATGGCTCAAATCGTACGTCCCTGGAGAATCGTTTGGATGTCCCGACGGCGTCTCGCTCTATGTAAACAAATCAGTTTTCAACATCGGAGAATCAGAACTCTCAGTCAGTTTCATCAACACAGGAACATTCAACCTAAGAGGTTACTACATTAACATAAAAAAAGAAGAAAGCGATGATATCGCAGCAACAGATATATCGCAATATCTAAATGTTACAATAAGTGCGGGAGCCGCTGAAATTTTAAATTCAATAGCTTTTGCAGATAAAGGACAAGAAAACCCTAACAACAATAACTTTCTTCCAGGAGAAACAGAAACGCATTATTTCAATATCCCCGAGAGTATTACAACAATCTACTCTGTTCAGATAACCCCAACAAGATTTGAAGAAACAGATGGGAAAATAACATTCACAAGTTGCGGAAACGCAATAACAGAACAACTCGTAGAATAATACTAAGTTTTATAAATTACGAGAGCATGATAATGAAAATTGGTGATTACATGATAAATAAAAAAGCAGTCTCTCCAGTCATCGCGACCGTTCTTCTAATTGTAATGGTTATAATAATCGGACTAATCATATTCCTCTGGTTCAGAAGTTTTATCCCAGAACAAAAAGAGAAATTTGGAAGAAACATAGAACTGGCATGTACAGATGTAGCATTCCAATCAGGATACGATTCCTCAACAGGAATCCTAACAATATCCAATACAGGAACAGTGCCCATCTACAGCATTAATCTAAAAATAGCAAAGGACCGCGGACACACGACCACGAGTATAACCGAGCTCGACGGCAGCTGGCCTTCACTAGGATTGAGACAGGGAATTTTATATAACTCAATAAGCCTAGATTTTGATAGCCCCGACGAAGTATTGATAATTCCAATTCTTGCAGGAACTTCCGAAGGAGAAGATCCAACACACGTATGTAATGAAGAATACGGCCAAGAACTAAACTTGTTATAAAATGGCTTTTAAAAAATTCTATGATAAAAGAGGTCTTTCCGTCGTTATAGCAACACTGCTTTTAGTTGCCATGACAATTGTAGCAGTATCAATAGTGTGGTCTGTGACTCAAAATCTTGTCAATGATCAAACAAGCGGAGCAAAAGCCTGCTTTGATATTTTAGGGAAAGTATCCTTTAACGACCAAAATACCTGCTACACCGGTTCAGAGACCGACGTACAAACACTTCAATTCTCGATAGATATAGGAGATATTTATGTAGATGCAGCAATAATAGAAATTAGTGAAGCGATAGAAAACACCCATTTTGAAATAAACACTACAACATCCCAGATAGACTACTTAACAATGTACGACGATTCACAAGATATATCTCTTCCAAAAAGCAATTCAGGTTCAACATATATCTTCAATCTGAATGACGCCGGGTTCACCTTTGTGCCCGAGATAAAAATAATCCCAAAAATAAATGGAACCTTTTGCGAAGTCTCTGATACAATAACCAACATACTCCCATGTTAAAGATAGATTCTTCTTTGTAAAAGAAAAGTATTAAAAAGATTCTAAGTCAAATAGAAATAGGTGACGTATGAAAAATAAAAGAGGGCAAGTCTGGGTTGAAACTGTAATCTACACACTAGTAGCATTCACATTAATGGGACTAGTTTTAACATTCGCAAAACCAAAAATAGAGGAACTCCAAGATAAAGGAATAATAGAACAATCAATTAACATTATGCAAGAGATAGATTCAATCATAAACGACATCGGAAGCGCCGGAAACCAAAGAGTCATCAACATTGGAATAAGTAAGGGCAGCATAACCGTCGATGGAACAAACGACAAAATTATATTTGAACTCGCAAGCGTCTATGAATATAGCGAACCAGGGTCTGACGTACAAGTAGGCAATCTAATCGTCCACAACGAAAAAACAGGAGACATAAATAATCTCAATATGTCCATGACCTATAATCATCATAATCTTCAATTAAATGGAGAAGAAATTTCTACAAAAATCGGAAAATCCTCAACACCATATAGATTAATAATCACAAACAAGGGTCTTGAAGAAATAACCGGCAAAAAAATAATCAACATAGAGATAATAAACTAATTAAAAAAATTTATAATGCTAAGAAGAGTCTAAATAAGATGATAAAAAGAGGAAAAATTAAATGGTAGGTATAATGGATTATCCAAGGGTTCCTATAGATTTCAATCCACAAGTTCCACCCTTAAAAAAGATGGAAGACAAAACAAAGATTGATGTTAGATACAGCGTAATCAGTCCATTCGTAACAATCCATATTCACTGGGACCCAAAAATTTACGAGGTAATTTATGAAGTCGAAGAGCCAGTTTTAAGTGCAGAAGAAGAAGATTATAGAGAACAAATTCTTGTAGCCCTAAGAGATATGATTGACTTCAACACAGTCATCAAAAAAGACACTGACAGCCTTCTAGAATACATCGACAGAAAATTAAAAATAATCGCATTTGAACTAGGACTAAATATAACTTATGACACTTACAAAAAGATATACTACTATCTTGTCAGAGATTTCTTAGGATTTAACGAAATAGATCCCCTTTTAAGAGACTATTTCGCAGAAGATATTGAATGCAACGGAGCTGATAGTCCCATTTATGTTGTCCACAGAATTTTCAGGAATCTTAAAACAAATCTCGTGTTCAGGGACATGGACAAACTAGAAAACTTTGTAGAAAAACTATCACAAAGAAGTGGAAAACACATCTCTTATGCATCACCAATCCTAGATGGAACCCTCCCAGATGGAAGCAGAATCAATGCAACATACACCGAAGATATAACATCCAAGGGACCAACATTCACCATAAGAAAATTCACTAAAACACCTTGGACACCTCCACAACTTATCTCTTTCAGAACAATGAGTCCTGAAATGCTCGCATATCTCTGGTTACTTGTCCAATATAAGATGAACCTATTAATCACGGGAGGAACCTCTTCGGGAAAAACAACTCTTCTTAACGCTATCGCGTTCTTCATCCCTCCTGAAGCAAGAGTTGTAAGTATTGAAGACACTCGTGAACTTAATCTTCCTAGAGAAAACTGGCTTCCAAGTGTAGTTAGAGGGGCAATCGGAGCAGGGAACATAGGAGAAATAGATTTATTCACTCTTTTAAAAAGCTCATTCAGACAGAATCCAGATTATGTAATTGTGGGAGAAGTTCGTGGAAAAGAAGCCTATGTTCTATTCCAGGGTATGGCATCAGGGCACTCATCAATAAGCACCATGCACGCAGACTCCGTCGACACCGTAATAAAAAGATTAGAAACCCCTCCGATAGATTTATCACCAACACTATTAAATGTTCTAGATTGTGTCTGTATTATGACTCACGCAAGAGTCCAGAAATTTGAAACCAGAAAACTAAAAGAGATTGTAGAAATCATGAATGTGACTGCCGAAGGAATCGCTATGACAAACACACCTTTTATCTGGGACCCAAGCGAAGACAGATTTTACTTCAAGAAAAACAGTAAAATTTTTGAAAAAATCTCAAAAAGATTTGGAATTACTATGGAAGAACTCCAAAGAGAATTCAAAAAAAGAGCCCAATTAATCTACAAGCTGTATGAACAGAAAGTTTTCGGCTTCCAAGAATTCCAAGACATAATCACACAATATTACAAGAAACCGGAAGATATCTTAAAGAGATTTGACGTTGAATAAATCTATTTCTAAAAAGAAAAATTTAATAACACAATTTCACTGAATCACTTATGTTAAAAGAAAGTGATATCCCTATTCTGAATCAGATTACCAAAAGTCTAGAAGAATCCCTTAGTCAGATGAAAAAAGCTCAAAGAAAAAAAGACCCAGAAAAGTTCAATGAAGCAAAAAAATTACTCCTTCAAATCCAAAAAAGACTGTCTGAAAAAATTTGATTAATATAAAATGAATCAAAATGAAATGCTTTTAGAAAAATTAGGTGAAAAGATCGTTCTTGAGAAAAAGCTAATCGGCGAAGTAGGATCTGCATTTAATCATCTAAGAAATTCGCGCTCCCCTGAAGAAAGATCAATGGTCTCTGCACAGTTGAATAATCTCATAGGCTCTCTAAAAAGAACAAGTGAAATTATAATTGACTACACTGAAAAGGTCTCCCTCGCCAATCCTCTTGAAAAGAAAAAAGAAGAAATATCTCAAAATGAAATAACTTCAGAACCATCATTGATACAAACTAATGTCCAACAAAATTCAGCACAGATACAACCCGCATCTCCAGATTCCCCGAACAATAATCTAAAACCGATAAAAGGTCCTCTTGAGATGAGAGATGATATAGAATCTGGGCAAGTAGAAAAAGAAGGAAAAGATGGTCTAACACCCAATGAAAGACTGACAATAAAAAGAATTAAAAAAGGCGAGAAAAAAGAAGAGACGAAAAAAGAAAAGAAACCAAGCAGATACGCAAAAATCTCAAGCAAGTATTTTTACAATCTCTCAATGTCATTCATCAAAAAAGGAATGTTCGAAAGATTAAGAAGAAACCTAGTCAAGGGAAATTTAGAGTTTGTCCCAGCAGTCTATCTCTCAATAGTATTCCTCTCAACAATTCTTATAGCAATATTCTCAGTATTCTTAGTAACATTCCTCACATTCTTTAGTGTATCAGCACTGCCCCCTTTTATCGCAATGCCTGAAGGAAGCATCCTAGCAAGATTACTAAAGTTCATCTGGATAATACCTTTCGCACCAGGAGCGACATTCTTATTCGGATACATGTACCCTTCACTTGAAAAAAAATCTCTCGAAAGAAAAATAGACCATGAACTGCCTTTCGCAGCAATACACATGTCCGCAGTATCTAGTTCCATGATTGAACCAAGTAAAATGTTCAATATCATTATTTCAACAGGAGAGTATCCTTATCTTAAAAAAGAATTTACAAAATTACAAAACGAAATAAATGTCTACGGATACGACTTAGTCACAGCCCTAAAAAATAGATCTTTTAACAGTCCCAGCAAAAAACTTGGAGAACTCTTTAATGGACTAGCAACAACAATCAACTCTGGAGGAAACCTCCCCGTTTTCTTTGAAAAAAGAGCACAAACACTTTTATTTGAATACAAAATTGAAATAGAAAAACAAGGAAGAAGTGCAGAAACTTTTATGGACGTTTATATCAGCGTCGTCATTGCAGCACCGATGGTTCTCATGCTTTTACTTATGATGATGAGGATAAGCGGTCTCGGCATATCTTTAAGCACAAGCATAATCACAATAACAGTCGTCACAGTAGTTTCATTCATCAACATCCTCTTCTTAGGATTCTTACAACTAAAAGGGCAAAAAAATTAATATGGAACTAAAAAAATTTCATTGGATTGGAATGGGAATTAGTATCTCTTTAATAATAATCTCATTTATCTTTGGAGGTTCTATATCTTTCTTCATTCTAGGAATAGGAATTCTTCTAGGAGCACTTCCTTTTGTGCTCACAATAATCAGGGAATCTCAAGACTCTGCAGAAAAAGAAGAAATGTTTTTAGAATTCTCAAGAAACCTCGTAGAGAGCGTTAAAGCTGGAACCCCCATAAATAAAAGCATTCTTAATGTCAGAGACAAACCATACGGAGCTCTAAGCAAACACATAAAAAAATTAGCAAACCAGATATCTATGGGAATTCCCCTAGGAATAGCCCTTCAAACATTCTCTAAAGACATAAAGAACAAAACAGTCTCCAGATCTCTAACCCTAATAAGTCAGGCAGAAAAAAGCGGGGGAGAAATAGGAGGAATCCTTGAAGCAGTTACTGAAGCAGTTACCATGTCCGACAAATTAAAAAAAGAGAGAAAAGCCGCAATCTCCACTCTAGTAGTTCAAGGATACATCATCTTCTTCGTCTTCATAATTATAATCTTAGTCTTAGAGTTCCAGATTCTTCCGCTCCTTGTAGGAATCTCTTCACCAGCTTCAGATACTACAGCAGGAAGCGATATAGGGAGTAATGTTGGTTTAGGTTTCCTCGGCAGTGGAAGTGGGGGAGAAGAAGTAAGTCCAGAAGAAATAGCAACATCATTCCTTTACTTAATTTTAACACAAGGCTTCTTCACAGGACTAGTCATCGGAAAACTATCAGAAGAAAATGTAAAGGCAGGAGTAAAACACTCTTTCGCACTAATGCTAATCGCATTTTTGATATCTTCGGGGGCCAACATTCTCTTCTAAGTAATCACAAATGGAAAAAAAAGGATCTCATGTCGGCATCGTAATCTCTTTTGGGATATTTATAACATTTGTTATATTCACCTATGTAATTATTTCTCCTGCCATCGAAAGCAATGAAAACCAAAACCTAATAAAAAACTTGAAAAGAAATCTCGTTGAAGAATTTTCCACAGAAATCACAATTATCTCAATAAAGACAAACACAGACTCATCCAATTGTGCCAGAATCGGAGACTTCCTAACTAATTTTCAAATTGGAAAAAATCTTGTTGCCACAGACTCTTCAGGAAATATCGTAACTGCAACATACACGGGAGAACATCTAAATATATATCCTGAAGGAGGAGAATCATTTTTCAGAATCTACGGCTCAGACACATTTGCAGAAATTGAAGGAGGACCCTCATGTTCCACTAAGAAAGACCTATATGGGAAATTCATAAAAAAAGAAAACATTGTCGTCACTGAAAACATTATTTCCATAGCACAAGAATATGAAACAGACTATGCAGGACTAAAAGAAAGATTGCATATTCCCGCAATAAATAACTTTGAATTTGAATTCACCGATAGCGAAGGGGAGAAAATTGCAACAGAAAAAAAAGAAATTTCAAGAACAAATATTTACATAGAAGAATTCCCAGTAGAATACATTAAGGAATCAGACGTTTCAAGAAAAGTAGGAATCCTCAAGGTGAAGGTATGGTAAAATGAATAAAAAAAATAAGAAAGGTTGGATAAAAGTAACTGAAGCCGTTGTTGCGATACTCCTCATAAGTACAGTTCTCCTAATAGTAATCAAAAAGGAGAACCCTCTTGAAGACACCACAGACATAGAGATATACAATATCCAAAAAGCAATCTTAAGAGAGATTCAGATAACAGATGCACTAAGAGCTGAAATAATTGGAACAAGTGGAGAAATCGAATGGGAAAACCTAATGACAGAAACTCCTCAAACAAAAGACAAGATACAAGGAAGAACTCCTGCTAATTTTGACTGTGTTGCCAAAATATGCTCACCTTCAGATACCTGTATTCTCCCCGATGGAGTCGCTCCAGAAAACCCAAGCGGGGAAAACATCTATGTCGAAAAAGTAATGATTACCACAAACTTAATAACATACAATCCAAGAGTTCTAAAATTATTTTGTTGGGAAAAATAAAATCAATTAGAAGCCCTATGTCTGCTCTCTCCCTGCCAATTAATGAACGGCCTCAAATGATTCACAACACGAACGGATTTCTTTTGCATATCTAAAACTTTTTTAATATCTTTGTACGCCTCCGGTGCCTCATCTAAAGCAGATTCTGAAAAATTTCCGATCACTCCCGAATCTATCATTTCCCTCTCAAATTCTTTAGGATTAATAGACTCCTTTGCTTGACGACGACTCATAGCCCTTCCCGCTCCGTGCGAAGAACTAGAAAGAAATTCTCTGTTCCCTTTTCCTTCAACCAAAAAAGAACCATCCCTCATATTCGCAGGAACGATTCCCCTCTCTCCTCTCTTCGCAGGCGTCGCACCCTTCCTATGAATAAAAAACCCTCTTTCTTTTATCACATGATTATGATTCTTATTCGCCCAAACAACAGATTTAATATTCCTTCCAAGAACACTTTCAAAAACAGAAACAATCTGTGTTATCATTTCAAGACGATTAAGTTTAGCAAACTCCAAACCAAAATCTAAAAGATTCTGATATTCCTTCCCCAATTCTGAGCCCTCAAATAAAGGATGTGTAGCTTCAAACTCATCATCGCTTCCTGAAGATTGCTTCATATAAAATTTAGCAACCCAGTGCCCCACAGCTCTCGAACCAGAATGAACCACAATCCAAGGATAACCAGCATCATCAAAATTCAAAGAAACAAAATGATTCCCATGTCCAAGCGTTCCAAGATTCCTCATCGCCTTCCCCGATTCGAAAAACTGCAACACTTGTTTATTATAAGAACCTTCTCTAAAACGAGAAAGAATCTTCGCATACTTTTTACGAGTGTTCTCAGAAATTCCAGTTTCAGATTTGTGAATCATCCCCAAACCCATCGGAACTTCTTTCACAACCTCCCCATGAATTTTCCTCGCATTCTTCCTTAATGACTCTAGAGTATTTTTTGGTAACCTAGCAACTGTCATCCCACACCCGATGTCATAACCAACCCATGCCGGAACAAGATAACCCTTCGTCACCAAAACCGAACCAATCGGAGCAACATATCCCTTATGTGCATCAGGCATCAAAGATGCCTTCACAACATACGGCTGCGAATAACAATCCCTAAACTGCTCAAGAGTCTCTGCATCAGGCTCCAATGCAAAATTCGTCACAAACTTTTTTACCATATCAAAAAGAACCTCCAGAAGTTTAAGAAGTTTTTGAATTGAAGTCAAACCTCTAGCTTGTGCAAAGGGACCCCTGAAAATTCTTTGAAAAAAATAAACATTCTGAAGGAATAGAAATAGATACTGAAAAAAATTCTCCAGATCAAGTAGTGGAAGAAATCTTATCCATAATAAGAGGCAATTTCGAAACACCCTCATAAAAATCCTTAAACTCTGCAAAGTTAAGAGAACACTCGTACTTCTCCGCAAAATCTTCATCTTGTGATTCTTCAAAAACTTCTAGAGGAATTATACTTAAATTACAATCTTTATAAGTATCCCATACAGGTACATTTTCTACAAAAGAATAATAAGACAAATCAATTTTTTGATAAAATCCATGACATTTAACAACAACAATTAAATGCCCATCCATTTCCGGATGATTCAAGTTTAATAGATCCGAAGGAATTTTCTGATCTTCCCATCTAAACAAGACATGATTATATTTAACCCTATACCCTTCTTTTTTTAATTCATCAAACAAAATCTTATTAACCTTCCATCTATCTTCAAAATCAAATTCAGAAGCCTTGTTCTTAACCCGATTAAAAATTTCTAAAGCTTTAGCATCCTTCCCCAAATGCCCTATATCATTAAGTTTGTTAACTCTCCACAGTTTTCCAACATATTCTAATTCATTTAGGCAAGTATTAGCTTGATAAATTTTATACATTTCTTTTTTAGAAAAATGTCCCACAATTCCAAGAGTCACCTTATTTGAACCCGCATGAGCCACAACAACAATTGTTTCTCCAGAATGTTGTTCTAGTTTTTCATTTAAGAATTCTTCAATTCTATTCCAATGATCTTTATCACTTTCTCCATTAGGAGGCACAACGTCTTCTTCTTTAATACCCCTTTCTTCATTTTCCCTAACATAATTTTTCCATTCCGGAAGTATGTCCTTCTTGGTTTCCAAATCCCCAAAATCCCTCTCTCTCAATCGCTCATCAAGAAGAGGAAGAAATCCATGAGACTTTCCAATAATTTCTGCAGTCTCTTTAGCTCTTTTCAAATCTGAAGAATAAATTGCACTAATTTTTTCTTTCGCCAACCTTTTTCCAATCTTTCTTGCCTGCTCTCTTCCCTTTTCAGTTAGAGGAAAATCGTTCCTTTGCCCTTGATTTATGCCCAACTTATTTCCCTCACTCTCTCCATGCCGAATAAGATAGACTTTCATCTAGTTAATTATCACCTTCAGTTTAAGAAGTTTTGCTGAAAGAGGATTTTTCCAACAAAGCCCAATACAAAAAATAGTGCACACGGAGAACAATAGAATTATTGTTCTTTTATATAGAAACTTATTTTCAATAAAGAATAAGACGAAATTAGAGATTACTCGAAATCTTACTCAACACAGCAAACCTGCCCCAGTACTAAAGGCTCATCTGTTGGATTTACAACCAATCTTATTATTCCATTTATAGAATCACACTGCCCTTCAGAGTTTGGGGTATCCCACATTCCCCCAAGACCCTCAATGCAAGTATTGTCTTCCACAGGTCGATTATTGCAGTCAATAGCAGAACATTTTTTAACTCCCAAATTTGTGTAAAGAGGGCTATTAGCAAAGCCGTAACATGAGCCCCTCCCAGTGTCAACAGCCAATTCAAAATCGCACCAATCATTCACCTGCTCATTGCTACACCAGTCGTCACAAGTTTCAACGAGGGAGTTTACTTGCTCAGAAACTTCCCCCCTATCTTCTTTCCCTTGTCCCTCAGCATTTTGGTCTTCGCCTCCTCCAATTTCCCTTGTCCCTCCTTTTTCATCAAGCATTTTTCTTGCAAGAACTTTTCTTGATTTAAATACTTTTTTTGAATAATCTGCAACATTAAGGCTGAAAACTTCCATTTGAACTCCTAGAAGTGCTTCGAGTCCTCCATAGAACTCTTTTTTCTTTGGCTCAATATCGACACCTAAAGAACCTGGAAAATATGCGTATGGTCCTGCGGAATCATATAAAAATAATTTTAGATTGGGACTGGCGAATATTTTAAAGTCTGAGAGAAATGAATCCATTTTAGGAGGCGAAAAATTAAAATCATTTGAAACTTGTGCGATGAGTTTCCATTTGTTGTTTGCGTAAATAAGGCCCGCTTTGAATTTGGTTTCTTGGAAGATCCCTGTTTCAAAGTTATCAAGCGTTCCGAACACCCCAACGTCGAGTCCAATTTTTGGATGTGCGGTTATGGGAATTGGTGGAAGAGGCGGGGGCAATGTTCCCATTACAATAGGAGCAAGAGGAATTAAATTATCATGACTGACTATATTGTTTAAGAATTTGTTGGAGATGGACGAGTTTAAATAAATGTTGTATTTTCCTTCTGCAGTCACTAACGAATTAAATTCTTTCAAATTCCAGTCGCTAATATCTACTTTAATTTCGTAATCTAAAATTAAGTTTATTAATCCATCGACAACTATTTGTCCTGAAGGAGAATTATAAAGGGCAGTGTTATCAAATTTTAGATTTATATCAAAGAAAGGATCTTCTACGAGGGATATCCCTTTTTTGGCATAGGATTCTGAATTTGCTGGAAAAAGTTTGCCTTTGAATTCGAAATGTCCCTCTTTAACAACTTCCTCGAGGGCAGCTTGTCTTGTATAAATTACATTATCAGAAACAGCCTCGATTTTTCTGAGAAGTCCGTTTGGGGTTTCCTCACTTTCTTCTGCTATAATAATTTCTCCTTTGGAGTAATCTACTTTTTTAGAGAATGTTAATTTGTTTTTTTCTACGGAAGAAATTTTTTTTGTGTCTTCTTCAACTAATACATGAGTTACAGGAATTTCTGTATAAACAGGGTTTGTTGCTTTGTCCTTATGCCCGCAGGAAAGCGCAAAAATAGAGGAAGCTAGACCAATTGTTAGGTAGTTCCTTGTTCTTTGTTTGCATCTGTAAAAAGTTTTTTCAGCTGTTTTAAGATTCATAACTTTCTAGAGAATTTCTCCTTTTTTATTTTTTCCCTTTTTATCAGAAGGAAATTCACATATTTTAGTGTACGGATTTCTCGCTCGTGGATTAAAGAATGAAAATATACTACAAATGGAAATTGTAACTCAGGACAAGGAGAATTTGAAATATTAAAAATCTCAGGAAACACAAAAGTGCATCTTGCTCAAGAATGGGATTCTATCTACTCTGGGAAAGTTTGTTGTACGCTAATCGAATTTTTTGAGTAGATTTTATTTGAGAATTTTTAGAACATATCTGGAGAATAACGCATGTTTCCCGTATCCCCTAGACAACCAAAAGGAGCAATATTTATAAAACCCCCTTCATTGATAAAGAAAAAGAGGAACATGGCAAAGCACCAACGAAGCAAAGACTCTCACGACCACCATTCATCACACAAAAGAGCCAACTACAATATGACCAAAAAACTAATCATCGCGGTAATTGCAGTCTTCGTCTTGATAATTTCCAGTGCTGTTTTTTTGTTTCGTGGCGGTGTCGGGGAAAAAGATGAATTAGCTGTTTCGGTGCAGTGTGCAAGTTTTTGTGAAACAGGGCAAAAATCAGCTTTTTGTGATTTAGATATAAAAGTCACAGAAATTTTTAGGTCCAAGTGTAGCATTCTCGCAGGTGATTCGAAATACGCAAAGTATAATGTTCAGGCATGCCAGACTATCTCCTGTGAAAAAACTAAATCAGAATCAGATGAAAGTTGCAAAGGAATTGGAGGAGTCTGGGAAGCACCTGCAACAAATGGAGAATGTGAACAACTTGGAGATTCAAAAAGATTTGACCTTGTTCCAACAAATGAACCTCCAATCACAGGTCAAATCTGTTGCACTCCTATAGAATATTTTGATTAATCCTTCTTCACCATTCTGTGATAACGACAATTAGAAAAATTTAAATAGTATTAAATCCTATAAAATCAAGAGTGTGATAGGATACATACATGGAAATTTGTAAATCCTTATCTGCAATGAAAAGAGTTCAAGTTTTAATAGCTTTTTCTATACTGAGTATCTCCGATACTTATAAAGAACTATGGCGGAGCCATTAGTTCTTTTATCATCTTAGGATAAAATTGATACTCTAACCATTTCAAGAATCTCTTAAAAACATAATTCTTAATTGTATTTTG
>JAHJRR010000052.1 GCA_018830685.1 Nanobdellota archaeon | reverse complement strand
ACTTGTCCCATCTGAATATGTAGATACAAAATCTGTTCCAGAGCGCGTAGCAGATACAATAGCGCCACTTGCCCCATAAACATCCAATTTACTTCCTGGCCCCGTCGTCCCGATGCCGACGTTGCCTCCAGAACCACTAACATAAAACAAACTTCCTCCCGAATTATTTATACTAAAATCTTTTGACGCTGAAACAGAAAGTGAAGTTAAAACTAGTAGTAAAATTCCAAAAAACAAAAATAATATTTTATTTTTCATTTCTATTTTTCACCTTTGTAATTCCCGCATTTTCATGCCACGAGTTTGACCGAAAAAAAGCCACGGATTTTTCCGTTTTTAGCTTTTTTTCGATATTTTCGTGGCATACATACAAATTTTTATTTCTCATTTACCCAATAACCTCCTTTGAGAATTTAGAGTAGATTTTATTTTCCAATAACCTTTTTTTCTCGAACCAACTCTTTCAAGAAGACCTAGTTCTTTTAATTTGTAAATATTCTTCTCAGTATTTCTTAGATTGATATTTATCTTTTTGGATAATTCCCCCGTAGTAATAAAAGAATTTTCCTCTAACCCCTTTAATATTTTAAATTGAATATCAGACAGATTTATACCGTCTTTTATACCGTCTTTTATACCGTCTTTTATACCGTCTTTTATTAATCTAAATTCAGAAATAAAATATCCATTGGTTTCAAACAGGTATTCAACACCCCCATGTTCTTTACAACTATTTCGGATTCTTTTAATTCCAGTCCCCATTCTCTCAATAAAATGAATTCGATGAAATAAATCAGCAATCAGAGGATTTCTTCTCACTGCAATTTTCCCAAAATTTTCCAGAGTCAAGGGCTTCATCAACCCCCCAACATTCGTTATTGTTAATCTGTCGTCATAAATATCCACTTGAACATTTCCACCTAAAGAAAAATAATCTCTGTGCATAATCGAATTCAATAAAGCCTCACGAACAGCTTCCGTCGGATATTCGGGGATTTCTTCCCTTTCAAGTTCCTCAATTTTATAAGAAAGTTTCGTATTTCTTTTCACAAATTCCATAGAATTTTCAACCTGACTGATTAAATCATCTTCAAAATCTTTTCTGTCTATAACATCAACTTTGTCTGTACCCTTATATCTTGCACAAGTAACAAAAGCATTAATCAAATATTTCTTTGGTCTTTCTGTAAAAAATAAAATTCCGGCATTGTTTAAATTACCTTTTTCGTCACTTACGCCAAGATTAAACAAAACTTCATCATCAATCTTCTCCTTAACTCCTATTCTTTTCAAATATTTTTCAACAAGATTTTTTGAATAATCCCTAAAACCTGTAAAAATTTCATCAAAACTTTTTTTTCCTTCGCTAAATATAAAATCCAAAATCTCATCTCTTTTCAGTTTCTGAGAATTCGATCCGACTCTTAAATAAAAACCAGAAGAACAGGAATAAGGTTTATCTTTCCCTTCAAAAATCTCAACTACCAAAACTTTTTCCAGCTCTTCCAAAATCAATTTAATTGGGGGGTCACAATTGTTGGCTAAATCCTGGATTTGAGATTTCAGTTTATTTGTAACACGGACTCCTCTAACTTCTCCATTATCATCCACACCCAAAACTATTTTTCCTCCAGAAGCATTTGCGAAAGCAACAATTTCTTTTGAAAAATTTTTAGATTCAAAATTCTCCTTAAACTCAATATATTGACCTTCCCCCTCGCTTAAAATTAAAATTAATTCTTTTTTATTCATTTTCAACTCCTCTTCCCACAAAGTTTAATCTCATTTGATTTTTATTAATCTTCCCTTTCTTCATTTTATACACAACATGCAAAGGAAAAAATTCAAAGTAATCATTTGAATCAAACCATGCACATTTAAAATGAAAGAGCCTAATTCCAGTTAATCTCGACAAAGCAAGTGCGTAAATCACTAGTTGTTCAATTGGCTTTTCCTTTTTCGCCGACGGTTTAAAGTCCATTACATAAATAGAACCATTTCTTACTTGAATTAAATCAACATGGCCAGTCAGATAGTTTCCGTCTTTTATGGAAAAAGGTATATCAAACCCAAGTTCAAATTTGTAATGATTAATGTCGTCAACATCTAACAAAACCGGGACCTCAATTGCGATGGTAACTGAGTCATTAAACAACATAAATTGTTCAAGAGCTTCATGCCTTTCCTTATTGTTTGAAACTGCCTGAACAACAAAATTCGCAATCGTCGATGCTGAACTTTTTCTTGGAATGATTTTTACATGGTCCAAGTCAAATTTTTCTTTTTTCTCCGAAGCTCGCTCCATGTTTTCTCTAAAAATTTGATGCGGACATTCCGATGAAACCAACTCCAAAAAATCTTTCAGAGGTTTAAACTTAAAATGCCTGAATTCTTCGTTAAGAATCAAATCTGTTTTTGCCCGATGAAATTTAAAGTTGTAGATTTGCTGGTGAAGGAGTATAGATTCCTCCGCCATCTCTTTTCTTTTATAATTTTTAAGAATAAACTCCCTCATTCTTAAAAAAGGAAGATACCTTTTATATTCTTCAATCCATCTTGAAATTATATGAGAGGATAATCTGATTCCATACTTGTGAAAGATTAAATCAGCGATCTCTTCAAAATTATAAAGTTTATTATAAAAAGTCAGTGTGTCCAAAATCACCCTTAAAGGATACGTCTTGTTTTTTGTTATCTGCGAAGTGAAACGCCTTTCACAGTTCTTACAATAATAAATCTGAACTTCTTCAAATTTCTTCTTCCTTATACCTCTTTTCACAATTTTTCCCGAGCAATAAGGACATTTTTCAAGTTCTTTATAATTTTTCAACCCTTCTTTAATCTGTTGAGTTAATTCAGTTTGTTCCACATTCATCTCCTTTTTTATCAAAAATCCTCTTCCATGCTTTTTTCAGGTTAAGTATTTTTAATTTTTGATATCCATATTTTGTCAAAACCCTGTCAAGAATCTCTTTTTTTTCTTTGTCTTCTAAAAACCTGTCTCTCAATAAATCTGTTTTTGTAATAACATTAGCAATCAAAGTTACCGCCTCATTTAATTTTTTTTCAGATGTTTCAAACGAATCAAATTTATCTCCGTAGCTCTCCGCGATTAATTTTGGGATTTTTTCTGCGGTTTTTTTTATTTCTTCCTTGTCTTCTTTTAAAAATTCTAAATTTGTTAAAATGTTTGATAGTTTTATAGTTGTCTGATAAACCTCCAAATCTCTGAAAGTTTTAATAGGACTCCTCACTCTGAAATTATTTCTATTATATTCTGAATAATTTTTTTTGAAATTTCCGTAATTTTTATATTCCACCTTCCAAGCACCTCCACGCAAGCATAAATCTTATTTTGTCTTTTATTCTAAACCATTCTCTTTCAATTAAAATTGTATCAACCATTTTCATTTTAATATAATTTTTGTGTATTTTTATATTCTTTTGAGTTAATTATAACTTTCCCATTTCATGCCACGAGTTTGACCGAAAAAAAGCCACGGATTTTTCCGTTTTTCGTGATTTTGATAAATTTTCGTGGCTTTTTTAATTTCAAAAGTTCCGGGATTTTTCAGACTTAAAGAACCTCCAGTATGAATTTTCTGCACCAAAGAAATCTTCGAATGAACAGAGAAAAATAAAGCAAATATGTTAAATTCTCCTTCCCCCTGTTCTAACCTCATAATTCTTTTATTTTTCATTCTCATTTTATCCCAATTGAACCGTAACCGTCGTTGACGTTTCAGTAATTCCCGAATCACCGAGATTCCCCGATGCAGTCCACTTGGGAATCGTATTCGTCGTTCCTGAACCCGTAACATTTCCATTT
>JAHJRR010000051.1 GCA_018830685.1 Nanobdellota archaeon | reverse complement strand
GAGGGAGAAGTTAGGAAGCTATTGGACTCTGGAGGTCACTCGGCTCCTATTGCGAAGATTGTTGGTTCAAGTGGTGTATTCCACATTCCTGCATTTAAGGGCATGGTTGAAGGACAAAAGATTAATCTTTCATCTACTGGAAAAGAATTGAAAGATGGAGATATTCTCAAGTTAAGAAATATTCCTGTGAAAACACAGATTTATTGTATTGAATCTCATCCTGGAGATGGAGGTTCTTTCATAAAGAGTGGAGGAAGCTCTGGAACTGTTAGCAGAGTTGTCGGAAAAGAAGTTTATGTCATAATGCCCTCGAAGAAAGAGAAGGGCTTCAATCCGAATTGTCGAGCTATAGTGGGGACTATTGCTGGATCGGGAAGATTGGACAAACCACTTATAAAGGCGGGAAGGAGATATTACATTAAGAAGGCTAAGGGCAAGCTATGGCCAAGAACTTCTGCTGTGAAAATGAATGTTGTTGACCACCCCTTCGGTTCTGGACGTGGAAAAGTTAAAAAGAGAAAAACCGCGAAGAGAGATGCACCTCCCGGGAGAAGAGTTGGTCTTATAAGACCTAAAAGAACAGGAAAGAAAAGATGATTAAAGAAACACAAATAGACGAAGGACCAAGAAAGAAAGATTTCACTTATAGAGGAAAGAGTCTTGAGGAATTGCGGGGCTTGGAAGTTAGAGAGCTTGCAAAAAGTCTTCGGTCTAGACAAAGAAGGACTGTCCTTAGACAATTCAGAAAAATCGAGAGTTTTGTTAGCAAAGCTAAAATCAAGATAAGTAAGAACAAGCCAATAAAGACACATCAAAGAGATTTGGTTGTTGTTCCTGCAATGGTTGGAATGAAAATCAGCGTCCATAATGGTAAGATGTTTATCCCATTCGAAGTTGTTGGAGAGATGATTGGGCATAAGTTTGGTGAATTCGCTCTTACAAGGGCCAGAGTCAAACATAGTAAATCTGGCGTTGGTGCAACCAAGGGAACGAAGAGCAAATCTAAGAAATAAAATGGAAACTAAAGAAAAAGTCGAAGATAAGAAAGTTGCTGAAGTGCCGAAGAAGATTGATGCAAAAGATAGTAATGTTTCCGTTAAAGAAGAGAAAAAAGTTACTCCAGAAAAGAAGCCTGTCGTAGAGAAGCCAAAGAAGAGTGTGGCTCTTGCAGAAGCTCATAATCTTCCAATCTCTACTAAACAGTCTGCTGCTATTTGCAATTTCATAAAAAAGAAAAGAGTTGGAGATGCCATCAGGGAATTGGAGAAAGTACCTACAAAAAAAGTGGCAATCCCGATGAAAGGAGAGATTCCCCATAGAAAGGGAAAGATTATGGCGGGTAGATTTCCTAAGAATGCTTCAATGGGATTTGTAAGACTACTTAAGAATCTTGCTGCGAATGCAGATTACAATGGTTTGACTGAACCGGTAATTGTTGAAGCTGTTGCGAATCTTGGTTCTAGACCTTACGGTCGGTTCGGAAAGGTTAGGAGAAAAAGAACACATGTAAGAATTCTTGCAAAAGATAAAATTTTAGGAGGAAAGAAATAATGAAAGAAAAAATAAATTTTTTCAAACATTCCAATAAGGAGGAATTTTATTGAAATGGAAGAAAGAAATGTTGTTAAGTTCAAGAAAGAAGAATACGCCATAAGGGATTACATTAGGACCTCTATTGGGAAGGGTGGAATCAGCAAAGTCAAGATAGAGTATGCTCCAGTTGGTGAGAGGATTATTATTTCGACTAGTAAACCCGGTCTTGTTATTGGTCGAGGAGGGGAGAAGATTGACGAACTTACTAGAACACTCAAGAAGAGATTTAGTTTAGAAAACCCCCATATAGAAGTCGATGAAATAAGAGTTCCAGAATATGATGCTCAGATTATGGCAGATGACATAGCAATGAGCTTAGAGCGATTCGGTCCGTTGAGATTCAAAGTCATAGCTTACAGAACACTTCAAAGAATAATGGGGGCTGGCGCGCTTGGAGCGGAGATAAGATTAAGTGGGAAACTTCCTGGTTCAAGAGCAAAGACTTGGAGATTTGCCCAGGGTTATTTGAAGAAGACAGGGGATAGTGCAAAGATTGTTGATAAAGCACAATCGCGAGCAGAAACAAAACCAGGAACTGTTGGAGTTAAAGTTGAAATACTTTCTCCAGAAGTTAAGAATCCTTATGAGATAAAAATTAACGAGGAGATGATTGAAGAAATAAGAAAAAATATCGAAGGTCCTGAAGAAGAAATTAAACCAAAGAAAAAAACTAAAAAGGCAAAATGAAAACAAAAACTTTAAGGGAAATGAGTAATATAGATCAAGAGAAAAAAATAAAGGAATTAAAATTAGAATTGATAAAGTCAAAAATAAACGCGTCGAAAACAGGGAGTTTGAAGACGAAAGAAATTAAGCGAACGATTGCAAAGCTCCTAACGATTAGCAAGGATAATAGTCAAAAATAACATGGAGATATGTCCAAAATGTGGCCTGCCAGATCAGGCCTGTGTGTGCGACCAAATCGTGAAGAGTTCGCAGAAGAT
>JAHJRR010000050.1 GCA_018830685.1 Nanobdellota archaeon | reverse complement strand
TAGTTTTTGATTTCATGATTATAAAAAGTCAGAGCTGTTTTTTAATGTATTGATTACTCTTGCACTCGCCTTCGGCTCGTGATTGATAATAAATAACGAAAGACATTAACATAAATCCCGTATGATTTTACTTTATTATTTGCGAGACGAAGCCGAGCAAGTAGTTTAGAAGGGGGTGACTTGTTTCATTCGACATCTTGGCGGACGAGAGGGAACGAAATGAACTTAGAGGGAATACTTTCCCTCTACGAATTGCGAGCGTAGCGAGTTCCTTTCTTAAAAATAATTACTTCCCAACCTTCCTAAACTTCGCAATGAAAAAACCCTCGGTGTTATCATCCTGAGGATAAATTCTGCAAGAATACTTAACTTCTTCAAGATACTCTCTCTCCTTCCACTTAGAAATTCCTTCTCGAGACTTAATCGGAATGCTAATCCCCTCAATCTTAATCTGTCCTTTAAACTCTTCCAAAATGGAATCGACGACACCTTCGTTCTCCTCGGGCGAATGCGTGCACGTGCTATAAACAATTTCTCCATCCTTTTTTAGAATACTAAATGCATTAGAAAAAAGCTCCTTCTGAATCCTCGATAATTTCTTGACAGTATTAATATTCCACATTATTGCAGTTTTAGGAGTACTTCTTAAAGTTCCCTCTCCAGAACACGGTGCATCAATAAGAATCTTATCAAATTCATAATCTAATTTCTTCAACTTCCTACACAAAGTCGCCCCATCTTGTTTTGTAATCACAACATTAGTCACCCCACATCTTTCAGTGTTCGAAGCAAGTATCTTTATCCTTCCAAGACTAACCTCGTTTGCAATTATAGTTCCGGTGTTTTTCATAAGAGAAGCCATCTGCGTAGTCTTACTTCCCGGAGCAGCACATAAATCTAAAACTAACTCGTCGGGCATAGGATTCAAAGCTATAATCGGCAACATACTCGCAATCTCCTGAACATAATAATATCCTAAAACATGTTCAACACTTCTCCCTAACTCCCCCGGTTCCAACTCATTTTCAATAATCATTATCTCTGGATTTTTCTTAAACTTTTGAGAAAGTTTCCACCCTTTAATCTCAAGACGCTTCTTCAAATCCGCAGGAGAAATTTTAAGAGTATTACATCTAATAGACCGCGGCGGCTCCCTCTCAATTGCCTCGATATAATTATCAAAATCGTCTCCAAGAAGTTCTTTCATTCTCTCAACAAAACGCGGTTTCAAATTCGCAGAATCCAATCTTGTCATGATTTTAGTAACCAGAATAAGTTTTAATAGGTTCCGCCTACCACAACATACTCTTGTATGATTTTACCCGTTAATTGCGAGCGATAGCGAGCCTTCTTCTAATTCTAGCAACCACAACTCTTTATTTTCTTACCCAAAAAAAAGAAAGGATACAAGATATCACTAACACAACAAGGAACAATAACTGCCACAAACGTAATTACAAAAGAGACTGCTAAATAAGATATGTTAAACCCTGGGCTAAAAGCAAGAAGATAAAAAAGACTTGCAAAAACAGATAATCCAACATGAACAAAATGAGGAACATCTGTTATTTTTGTTTTTGCTCCAACAAAACTTCCAATTAGTGCAGACACAAGAATCACTAGCGGTTCTTCAATTAGGGGAAGATGAAACGTTGTTTTAAGGTTTAATAAATTTCCTCCAATCCAAGGAAAAACAACATCACTAAGACTCCCCATAATTATCGCCCCAGAAATTCCAATCAACAAAGCAGGAATCATTTTTGGTTTGTATTTATAAAAAATGCCTGCAGTCACCATCGCAGATGCAAAAACGTGCAAAGGATGAAAAATCTCAAAAGACTCTTCAGAAACTCCTAACTGCAAATAATACTCTATGAGCAAAACAATCCCTATTGCTACAAGCGTCGCAACAGCAGCGAAAGGCGCATGATGCTTCACCTCATGAATAAGTTCTTTAATCCTCATTTAATTTATAAAAAAGGAATTAGCTTTATAAATCTTGCAAAGAGTAATATGCTTCCTTAACTGCACAAAAACTATAGCTTCAAAAAATCATTTTAGAATTACTTATTCAACCGTGCCAAACCCCAATCATTCATCTCGTCAATTTCGTCTTGAAGTCTCTTTTTATCTATACTATCTGCTTTAAGAAGATAATCTTGATGTTGCACCTTGGCTCTTTCAAAAACAGGACCTTTCACATACCAAAGTTTTCTCTCCCCGGATTTTATGATTAATTTATCTAAAATCCCATCTGCAGAACTATCATAATATTTAACTACTGTGCTATCTTTTTTTTGGACTTCTACGTCCTTAGATATAGTAAAAAAAAGAGCGTATTCAGTAATAATTGAAATCTTTTCTTCTTCAATAGTATATTCCTTCATCTTGCTACATCCTGCCAAAGAAGCAAATCCCAAACCTGCACAAAGCAATGTTCCAAGTGTTTTTCCCATAGTATTTTCTATGAGATTTACATTTATAAATCTTTTTGTCTGTTGTCATTATAAAATTAATACTAAATTCTTTTATAGACTTTCCCTCGTAAACCGATATATCTCACAATAATCTCATTTGGATTAGAACACAAATCAATAAGAATTCTATAATTCCCAACTCTTATTTTGAATCCATATGCTTCATCCTTTAAAGATTCTATTCCCCTACCAGTTTCTGCTACATTTCTTATCTTCCTAATTATTCTTTGAGAAATTTCTTTCGGCAATTTTTCCAACTGCTTCTCTGCCTTTAAATCATATCTTACAAAATATCTCATAAGAACTTCTTCTCAATTTCTTCCTGAGTTTTGAATTCTGTAAGAGACCTCTTTCTAGATTCCTCTATTTCAGATTTTACATCTTCGTTTAACTCAAAATTAGACTCTTCCAAAAAATCCTTAATTTTCTCCAATTCTCTTCTTAACCCAATTACATTTTCATTAACTTGTTTAAGAGTTATTTCTTCCATATTAAATTAAAACAAGTTTTGTTTTTATAGATTTCGTTTCAAAAATCACCCAAACTAGTTTGCTTTTTCCCATCAGTAATCTCTTTGATATTCAATCCAAAAACCTGAAATATATTCTCGACCGCAGGAAGTATCTGTTTCCCAAGATAGTATTCGATATCATATTCTCCTTTCTCTTCAGGCAACTTAACCTTATCTCTAACAAGACTCTTCTTCTCACCGATATTTGAAATATAATACTCAATCAAACCCCCTCCTGTAAGAGGAATGTCTTTCTCTTTCATCTTCCGTGCTGCAATCACGTGCGGCGAAATCGCTTTATACTCTCCCAAAGGCTTCTTCAACATAGTCCTGATAATCAAATCCTTCTTGTCAACATCTCGACTCTTAATCTTCTTAACTATATCCTTAACATATTCCAACGCCTCCTTTTCATTTCCAGACTCAAGAACTTGCATGATTACTTTGTTCTGGACCTCACGTGCAAGCTTACACCAATCTCTTCTAACTGTCTCAAATCCTCTAATCTTTAACTTCCCATCATGGCTCATCAAAGCATACTTCTTCTTTGCACCAATCGTCCCAATTCTCTTAGTAACCCAAAGACCTCTTTTGAAAAAATCCTCAAGCTCGAGATGCATCACGCCAGGCAATTCTGAATTCAATTTATCAAGAAATTTTTTTACATCATTCTTAGTTTTACCATTCATCAAAAACGCAACAGAATCGGTATCTCCAAAAATAACCTTATAACCTGCTTTCTCAACCTTATCAATAGTTTCCTTGTTGTATTTTCTAACAAAAGCAAGTATCGAGGCAGAAGCCTCGTGACTATAATACCTAGCACCAAAAAACGCGACATATCCGTGAGCAGAAGCAGATAAAACCTTAAACGCATTACTCTTAGCCTTCGTAAACAAATTCGGATTTTTCTTATACTCTGCTTTCGCCTTTTTCCTCAACTCAAAAATCTCTTTCATCAATTCCGGGAAAAAACCCGGCTTCTTTGTAAAATAATACCTCACATCCATACCATTCTCTTCAATTTCAGGAGACTCATAAGAATCTTTAGTCTTCTTCTCAAGAAGTGTCGCCTTTGATAAATTATGTGTGATAATTATACTTGTATGCATCGAGGTGAAATCAAACATTGCTATATCTTCATACAACCCTGGAGTAGGCTCAAAAACAAACGCCCCCTCGCTCCGGATGCTTTTTCTTTCACCGATTTCTCCGTGACCAGGTCTTCTCTCCGGAATCTCATCAAATCTATCAAGATTATGCAACAAATAAGACTCAACATATTTCGACAATCCTGCACGCGACACCTCATAAACAGGTTCTTGCAAAACGCTAACAAACTCTAATAAATCTAGCCAGAACTTATCAAACAAATCCTTAACCAATTTAGAATCATGAAGATTATATTCAAAATATTTATCCCAGTCCTCATCCTTAATCTTCGATGAATGCTTGAACTCAAAACTAACCTTCTTATCTCCCAAGAACTCCTTGGACACTTCATTCAAGGACAAGGTCTCAGATTGCATATACTGTGCGTAAGCCGTTCGTATGAACTTCAATAAATCAATGTGCACAATTCCAAAAATCCTTCCAGAAACCGAAACGCCTCTACTGAACTTAGGCTTAGAACCATCCAAACCAAGAGAAAGATTAACACCATTGTAATCTGCTCTTGCTCTCAAATAAGGCAAATCAAAACCATCTGAAAAATATCCTATAAGAAAATCTGGTGAAACTTCCTTGACACACTCAACGAACCTCTCTAAAAGTTCGGCCTCATCTTTAACGCTCTCTACATAATCAAGTTTCTTAGAATTATTCTTCCAAGTTATGACTTTCTTGTAACCATCAGAAACAAGCGAAACCATAAGGATTTCCCCTTTTCCAGGAATCAAATCATCAGTTTCAATATCGTACGAAAGAATTTTAGGCTTAAACGTCTTTTCTTTTTTAAGAATTTTAGCAGAATCTAACTTTACACAAACATCAACATCAAGATTTTCAATTCCCTGAAACTCTGGTCCAGCAATCTCTCCAGAAATCTCATACCATTTCAAAGGCAAAATCTTTTTTTCAATTATGTAATGTGTAACAAATCCAATATCATGACCCCTACGAAAATCAATTTCTGGGAATATCATCTCTCCAGCGATGTCATGTAAATCCTTGTGATTAGTAACAAAAACCTTCAAAACATCTCTCCGTTTACCCAAGAAATTTTTCTTACAAATCTCAACTTTCTCCACCCGCGTCGCACGACCCTTCACATCAAGTTGTATTTTCCCAACCCTCTCACTAAGATTCTTAATTTTCTCATTATTAGTTCCTTCCTTAATAACAGCCCAAAGATAAACTGGACAAGAATCCAGAACGCACACCCTCTTCCCCCTATTATCTCGACCGATCATCCTTATGTAATTCCTTTTCTCGAAGTCAAAATAATCATAATCCAAGGGTATAAACTCTGTTTTCATAAACTTATTAAATTCTTAAGTTATTTAAATCTTGATAGAAAGAGGGGTTTAATTTATCGTTAGGAAATAATTATTGGATACTACATGAAAGAGGGAATCTAAACATTTATATATCATTCCAAGGGAACATATTTAATGACAAGCACATCTACTTATGATGAAATAGTTGCGACATATGATCCAGAGAAAGACGCGTTCGAAGGTGGTTCGAGAGGATTGATTATCGCAGAAACAATCTTCAAAAGAGGTTTATTAAAAAAGATTGCCTCTTCACAAACTCCAAAGAAAACTGAGGGGTCCATTTCAAAAGCGGTCTCAGAGCTCATTCCTAATCTATCAATACAAACATTTCCATGGTATGATCCCGAAAAAGACATACTAGAATATGGAGGAGCTCAAGGAATTGAATTAGCAGATAAAATTCTATATAGGAAATCTTTAGAAAAAGATCTCAAAGAAGATGTAGAGATTCTCAGAACTTCGTAACATTATATTCCAAAAATTTTTAGAAAAATGCTTCGCCATAGAGAGCAATAAATTTTTATATTTACATTCATTCTATAACTAATGGGGTTAAACATACGAGAAATCATCCCAAGAAAGGAAATTGAAATAAGTGATTTGAAAAATGAAATAGTTTGCGTAGACGCTTATAACATGCTCTATCAATTCCTTTCTACAATTAGACAACCTGATGGCACGCCTTTGATGGATAATAAAAAGAGAATAACTAGCCATTTATCAGGCATATTCTATAGAAACACTAATCTTATCTCAGAAGGAATCAAATTAGCATATGTATTTGATGGCAAACCGCCTGCACTAAAAAGTGGAACACATTCTATAAGAAAAGAGGCAAGAGACAACGCAAAAGAGAAATATGAAGAGGCTAAACAAACAGAAGACATTGATTCCATGAGGCGTTACAGTTCACAATTTGTCAGAATAGATGATGAAATGTTAGACGAAAGCAAAGAACTCCTTGAAGCAATGGGGATTGCAGTCATCCAAGCACCAAGCGAGGGAGAAGCCCAAGCCGCTTATCTAAATAAGACAAACAGCGAGGTATTTGCAACAGTCAGTCAAGACTATGACAGTCTTCTTTTTGGAGCTACAAGACTAGTAAGAAATCTTGGACTCGCAAGAAAAAGAAAAACCTATTCAGGATGGATTGAAATAAATCCAGAACTCATAGAACTGGAGAAAGTTCTAAACTCTATGGGGATAAATTTAGATCAATTAATTTGCATAGGAATTCTTGTAGGAACGGACTACAATCCTAAAGGCATTCCTGGAATAGGTCAGAAAAAAGCCCTAGATTTAGTTAAGAAATACAAACAACCAATCCAGATATTTCAGAGTATAGAAGAACAGATAATGAATCTCTCTGAAGAAGACCGATTCGACTGGAGAGAAATCTTCGAACTATTCCACAAGCCAGACGTTAATAATTTTGAAATAGAGTTTCCAGAAGTTGATGAAGACAAAATAAAAGAAATACTCATAAAAAGACACGATTTCTCCGAGGAACGTGTAGAAAAACAACTAGAAAAACTCAGAGAAATTAAGGAAAAAAAGAAACAGAAAAACTTAGAGAGATGGTTTTAACTACATTACTCAACAAGCTTTCCTGCTTGCTGTGTTCGCAGATTAGTCTAAGTAATAATCAAACAACGTGGATTTATAGTTAATAGTTTTTTGCAGACGAGCCGAAGGCGAGCAAGATTTTAAGCAAGGATATTCTTTTTTAATAAGCCATTTCAAATCGGACTTTCTAAATAAAACTTTGCCAATCAAAAGATTTAAATAATCAACACAATTACGTTAAATATGGTAAGCATAACTTTCTCAATACCTGAAGAGACCAGAAAGACCATGAAAGAATTTCCCGAAATAAACTGGACGCACATAGTCAGGAGTTCCATAGAAGAGAAGGCCAGAAAACTTGAGCTAAAAAAAGAATTATTGAAAAAGCTTAAAGGAGAAGAAAGCTTTATTGACTGGAGTGTTGAGACTGTTAGAAATGGCAGAAATAAAAAATGAAATTTGTCGTGGATACAAATATTCTTTTCAGTTTTTTCCGCAAAGATTCTCTGATAAAAAAGATTCTTGAATCCCCTTCGTGCACATTCCATTCCCCTTTTTTGGCTCTTAAAGAAATTGAAAAATATTCTCCTCTTATTATTTCCAAAACGGGACTATCAAAAAAAGATTTTCTTTCTGAATTCAAAAATTTAAAATCATCTGTCAAATTTCATAAAGAAAAAAATTATAAAAATTACGTCAAGATCTCCGAAGAAATTTCTCCTGACAAAGATGATGCAGAATTCTTTGCTCTTTGTCTTGTTCTCAATCTCCCTCTTTGGAGCAATGACAAGATTTTAAAAAATCAAGGGAAAGTGGTTGTTTGTAATACAGAAGAGATTATTAACTCTTACTTTGGGTGATTGGTTTTAGGAAAGGTTTTTCATAGATCTCGCAAGCTCATTGATCTCAAATTTTAATTTTTTAACCTTATCCTCCGCACCATCAACACCTTTAATGGCAAACTGTTCTTGTTTAATTAATTCAGAATTTAATCTTTTGTACATATTTCGAAGTTTCTTACGTTCATTAGAACGAAAATCATCTATTTTTCTAGCCTCTTCCTTCCGAGCCTCTTCTTCGGCTTTCATCATCTCTTTTTCTGTCTTCTTTCTTTTTTTTTCTTCATATCGCATCTGCATCTCTTGTTCTTTTCTCATCCTAAATTTCTCTATCTCTTGATTCTTTTTTTGTTGTTCTTCATATCTTCTCTGCCAATCTCGATTTTCTTTCTCCTTTTTTTCTCTTAATAACCGCTCTGTCTCTTCCCGCCTCATTCTTTTAGAATCTTCTTTATATGCTTTTGACTCATCAATTTCAATTTGTTTTCTCGCTTCTGCTTTTTGCCATTTCCTTTGGTTCTCTTCTTCATCTTTTCTAATCCTCAAGTTTGCGATATTCTCAGCTCTACGTAAAACTTCCTCCTTTCGCCTTTTATCCTCTTGGAAATTATCACTCCCACCAACATTAACATTTATATTCTGAGTTGAAGAAAAACTCTCTTCTTTTGGTTTATTCTCTCTTCTTCTCCACAGCCAAAGCCCAATTACAAACAAAACGATTCCGATAATCAAAACAGAAATTTTGTCATAAACCAAATCTGTAAACGAAATAACTATCAGTGCTGCCCCCGATAGGAGGAACAATCCATAAAAACCAATTTTCTTAATTACCAAGAACATCACTACCAAAAGAATCAAAACCAATAGAACGGAGGTCAGTCCATCAGAAAAACCAAACCGATAAATCAAATTATCAAAATTCCAATTGGAACGATACAACCAATAAGTTATTCCTGTAGAAAACAAAAGTGCACCTATCGTCGCCTGCTTCTTACTTCCATCGGCTCCCCTAAACATAGGAACTCTAGACAAAATAACCTGCAAAATCCAAAAGAATATAACAAACAAAATTGAATAAGAAATAAAATTCCCATTAACATAATCATCAAGATAAAATCCCCCATAACCATAACCGCTAGAATACTGCGCGCTCACTACCCCAAACATAAGAACCAATAAGAAAGTAAAAATTAATCCCCCCTTTTCCATTCCTTAAAAAACAATCTAATATTTATAAACATTAATACTGCAACCCAAAAGATTTAAATAATATCAATTGATATAATCCTGTGGCATCGCAAACAAATTCCAAGAAACCATATAGCATAACTAATGAGATAGCACGCTCCCCAACACTTCAGACGGTTCTCATGGTCGAAAAATTCATAGATGAGAACAGCGGCGAGTTTAAAAAAACAGAACTCTTCAACAAACTTCCAAAAAAAGTTATGTGGCAGACGTTTCAGGTCATAATGGAATATCTCGAAGGCACGCTTCGAATAGTTTATGACAAGGAAGGTTATATCGTGTATATCTGGAATCCTGAATTTGCAAAAAAATTTGAAGGGAGGGACGATTTAATTTGGAAGGCATAGTATTATTCAATGATGAAAGTCTAAAAAAAGCATTTAATTCCCTCAAAGAAACAGACAAAATTCTATATGAACAAATAGATAAAGCCACGGATGATATAAAAAGAAACGTTTTTTGTGGTCGCAACGTGAAAAAAAAATTAATTCCTAGGAGAATATCTCAAGAATATGGTGTGGATAATTTATGGATTTATAATTTAAGAGATGGCTGGAGGTTGATCTACTCTATCACTTCCCCAGATAAAATTAAAGTTTTAGCGATTATTTTAGACTGGATGAATCATAAAGATTACGAGAGACTATTTAACTTTTAAAATGGCAAAACAACCAAGAGCGTTCGACATCTTCGG
>JAHJRR010000049.1 GCA_018830685.1 Nanobdellota archaeon | reverse complement strand
TTCGGCTTTCTTACGAATTTTTCAAAGAGCTGGATTGCATTTATATTCTTAAATTGTATCATAAAAAGAAACAATAATTTAATAAACAAAGTTCAATCTTGAAATTTAGAAGATGAATTTTGAAAAGTTTTAACATAAAGCACAATCCAATGATAACAAGTAAAATCATACAGGTTCGTAGAGATTTATGATTACTTATCAAATCAATTTGTGAGGCGAAGCCGAGCAAGAACCGTTCTAATTAACCTTCAATAATTGTTACCTTTAAAGAAAAGTAACAGAAAAGAAAGGTTTAAATACCTTCTATTTCTAAAAAAACCATGAAAGCAAAAATAGGAAAGTCATACTTGATAGGAATTCCGCACGAAGGCAAAGTAATCAGTTTCCAGCATCCTTCATTTAGAGGAACCTACGGAAGTGTAGCTGAGCAAATTGATACCGAAGGATTGCAAAGACCAACAGCTGCACAGACTGCCTCACTAGTTTATGATGCTTTTCAAAACAAAGAAGGAAAATACGAATCTGAGATAATTGATATTCTAAATGAAAGATGGTTTTGGGAATTTACTGGAAATTTCTACCTTCCAGAATCAAATGAAGATGTTAACGACGGGGTCATTCTAGTCGATAATCCCGATATTGTAAACGGAAGATTAGCAATGGATAAAAATTCCCTGATAAAAAAATTGCAGGAAGGAGACTCTTCTGTCAGGTTCGTTCCTTTTGGCTTTAAGACTGGAGAGCAAACTCCAAGAGAACTTGAGGCAAATTCCTATGTTGTTGCAAGATATGGAGAAGAGGGTGCCGAAAAAATCGCGGAGATTGCTGATAAATACAGAAGAAATCCTAGAGTTTGGGTATTTGACTCTGTTGATGAAGAAAAGCAAAGAATGTCTGCCTTGTACGGCTACTGGGGCTTGGGCGGCAGGCTGGGTGTCGGTAGCGACTTCTGGTATCTTGGTGGTAATGGTGTTGCCTTCGGGGTATGTCCAAGTTCTGAAAGTGAATAAGTTCTGCTGACTTGTTTAAGTCGAATAAGACACACAATATTTTTAAAGTTTTTTTATATTATAAAATTGTCCTGAAACTTTTCTCCTTCAGCAAGAGAAAAGAGTGTGGACTACACGCCAATTAATAGTGTCTTAGGAAGACCCTAAAATTCAACCTTGACAACTAGTAACCCTTAGGAGTGAATTTTGAAAAGGTGGTGATTTACTTTTAGTTAAATTGGCTATATGGCTCCGTCTGCCTTGAACGGCAACTGGGGCTTGGGCGACAGGCTGAATGTCAATAGCAACAACTGGAATCTTGATGATAATGGTGATGCCTTCGGAATAGTCTATTTTCAGGACACTCTCCTTAGAATGAAGTCTCATAAAAGTCTCTATCCAAAAATCTATTCTCTAAAAAATCTGACTCTTGCCTGGCAGAGGGCAAGAAAAGGCAAAACAAAGAAACAATATGTCAAAAAATTTGAGAAAAATATTGCTTACAATCTGAAAATTTTACATGATGAATTAAGGGATCAGACATACAAACCAGAACCCCTCAAAACATTCATTTTACGAGACCCAAAAACACGTAAAATTTCCAAATCAGATTTTAGAGACCGAATTGTTCATCATGCACTATTTGGAGTTTTGGAGCCTTTGTTTGACAAAACCTTTATTCACGATTCCTGTGCAAACAGGAAGGGAAGGGGGAATCTCTTCGCCATAAGCAGATTTCGCAAATTTTCACAGAAAGTTTCAAGAAATGGAAAAATTAAAGGATGGTTTACAAATAATCAAATAAAAAGCTATTGTTTAAAGGCAGACATAAAACATTATTTCCAAGAAGTTGATCATAAAATATTATTAAACATAATAAAAAGAAAAGTAGCCGATAAAAAAGTTATACAAGTAATAAGAATTATCCTAAAAAACAATGTTCTCGACAATCCTTATGGCAAAGGCATGCCTCTCGGAAATCTCACTTCCCAATTTTTTGCTAATATTTATCTAAATGAACTTGACCAATTTGTGAAACATCAATTGCGTGCAAAATATTATATCAGGTATGTTGATGATTTCGTTTTACTTGATTCTTCTAGAAAACAACTTTTAATTCGGGGGGGGGCAATCGAGAATTTTTTATCAGAACATCTCAAATTAGAGTTGCATCCTCAAAAATACAAGATTATCTCTCTTTCAAAAGGAGTGGATTTTGTTGGATTTAGAAATTTTTATTATTTTAAACTAATCAAGAGGAGGAATGTAAGGAAAATTTTCAAGAGGATAGAAGATTTTGGTAAAGGGCACATTTCTTATAAAAAGATGATGGAGAGTTTTAATGGATGGAACGCTTACGCAAAATGGGGCAACGCACTAAAGTTAAGGAGAAAGGTTCTAAAAAGAATTTATGCTATTAAGAAAAAGTCAAAGTAGTTTAAATTTAAAAACCTCTTTTTCTATTATGTT
>JAHJRR010000048.1 GCA_018830685.1 Nanobdellota archaeon | reverse complement strand
ATGAACGAACTGGAATTGTTAGAAAACTTACACTTTTCAGAGGTCGTGTTATAAATGATACTTCATATAAGCCCCATGGAAGGCATGTGTTTGTCAATCCAAATACTCATCTCTTAGAAGAAGGAGAAATTCCCTTAACACAAATGGAGAGAAACCTTCTTGGTTGGGTCGAGGGAAAATGCTACCGCAAAATTTCGGACTTCCGTTCAAATGGGAATTCAGTTTTGTATCATCCAACTAGAAAAGAACTTGCAGAAGTGACCAGAGGTTATCGTTTAGGTGATTTGGAAAAAGTGAGAGATCTTAGACCAGAAAGGTAATTGTTAATTAGATAAAACTCTCTGAAACGATTCTTGACATGCCGTGCTCCTTGCTGAATCTTATCACGTTTTCTACGAACCCTTCTATTTTCTGTTCGTGACTAACAATAATTAGCTGTCGCGAGTTGAGTTGTTTTAAAACATCTCTTATTTTGTCTAATTGGGCGTCGCTGAAACCGTCTGTCGGCTCGTCAAGAATAACTATATCTCTTGTTTTTATTCTTCCAAGAAGGGAGTTTACGACCTGCGTTAGTGCTAAGCGATATGAGAGCGCTATTGCAGTTCTCTCTCCCCCTGAGAGATAAGAATAATCTATTTCGTAATCCTGAAATTCTATTATAGGCGTAAAGCTTTCATCGAATCTTGCTTCAAAGTTTTCTGGAACTAGCATTGAGAACCATTTTGAAAAAAGATTTGAAAACTCTGTTTTAAGTTTTATCATCACGTTTCTTTCCACTAGGGAGACTAATGGAATAAAATTTTTTGATAGCCAAGATTCAAGGTTTATTAGATTCCCCAGCTTCTCTTTTGCCTCTTCTACTTTCTGGATTCTTTCTTTCATTTCTTCTATCTGTCTGGAGAGCAATTCTATCTCTCTTTTAAGTTCAGCCACTTTAATCTCGACCAGTCTCTCAGCATTCAGCGCTTCATCCAGTTTCATTTTGTTTTCTTCAAATATATTCTCAAACTTGTTCAGTGCAAAAATGGCGTCACTAAGTCTTTTGATATGGCTGTCAAGGAGAATTATATCATTTTTTAGAGATTCATTTGATTTAGTCAGCTCTTCTAGACGCTTCCTCTTTTCTTCAATCTCTATTGTCCTTAATTTTAGTATTTTCTGTTCTTGTATCTTTTTTTCCGTCGAAGATAGTCTTTCATTTATCTCAGAGAGAGAATCCAAAACCTTTTTTCTTTCAAGTTCAAGAGTTTCAAGATCTTTTTTTGTTTCGGAAATATCTGAATCGAAAGAATTTATTATATTGCTTTTGTGTACATAATTAACATCTTGCAGGCAAGTTGGGCAGAGCTCAAGTCCACTAATCTTTGTTTTTAGATTTTCTTTATCTCGAATCTTTATATTTAGAGAGCTTATTTTAGAAGCAATCTGAACATTTTCTTCTCCCAATTTTTCTCGCTCTTTTTGAATAGATTTTGCAAGAGATTCTAATTTAAGGATTTCGTTTTCGTCGAATTCTATTTTTGAAAATTCTTCTATTTGAGTGCCTAACTGTTCGACTATTTTTCCATTGCTTGCAAGAGATTCGTTTTTGTGCAAGACAGTTATCTTTGCCTTTTCGACTTCTTGTTTTAGATTATTTCTTTCTTCAATTTTCTCGGCTATTGACTCCTTCTCTTCTTGAACAAGTTTCCTTTCAGATTTTTTTAGAATTAATTCTTTCTCTAGGATTGCAAAGCTTTCTACATCAGATTCTACTTCTCTCTCCTTAGATACAAGATTAGATTTGTCTTGGTCTAAATTTCCTATTACGCCCTCTAACATTCTTTTCTCTTCGCGAAGTTTAGATGCAAGGAGTGATGCATTTTCAATTATTTTTTTATATTTGTCTATCCCAAATACATGTCTTAGAGTGTTCAAACGAACCTCGGGATCTTCCATGATAATCTGTTTCATTTCTTCTTGAGGAGTATATACTGTGAATTTGTAGAGGAGGTTTTGTTTTTTTGAAAATTCTTTAGGGTAATTTAATATCTCTAGAATTTTGTCTTTTAACTCTGTTACAGAAAGTTCTCGTTTTTGTCCATCAATGGTAATTGCACAATAATCTTGGGAAACGGTTTTTCCTCTTTTTAGAGTTCTTTCAATTACGATAAGATTATTTTCTATCTCAAATTCCATCATCACCCCCCCTCCATCTTTCCCATTTCTCAAAAGAGAGGTTCCTCTCTGCCCTGGCTGTAATCCAAATAGAGCGAATTCTATTCCAAGAAGTATTGAGGTTTTTCCAGACCCTATGTCTCCAGAAAGGAGCGTTGACCCTTCGGGGAAATTGACTTCCTGATTCTCATAACTCCTGATATTATTCAGAACAATTTTTCTTATTATCATTTTAAAATTTTAGTATTTTTTTTGCATCATCAATTACTCTGTTAGTAAAATTCTCTGTCGTCTCTCCTTCTTGTTTCTCTGCGATGAATGCATTCATTAGCTGAGATATGGATTTGTTAAATTGGGAGTCGTTTTGTCCAGAATAAGATTTTATAGTCTCATTTTCAATATCATTTGACTCGTTTATTTCAATCTCAAATTCTTCTTCCTTCATTTTTAAATCGTGAGTGTTTCTTAGAACAAAGTACGCCCCTCGTTGCTGTGCAAAGTCTTCAATTTCTGAGAACTTTATATCAGAATTTTTCCCTGATTCAAGAGTGCCTTTGATTCTTAAGAGGATAATCTTATCTTTAAGTTCATTTTTTTCTAGTTCAGATATTATCTTGCTTGTTGCAGAAATAGAATCATTTATTTGTATATTTAGTGTGAGAACATCTCTTATTTTTAGAAGGATTTTCTTTATTCTGTACTGTGGCTCTGCTTCAGTGTCTATGATGCAAAATCTTCCGTATTGCAAATCTTCTAACTCTTGAAAATTATTTGGGAAGACTGGTCCAGGATATACAAAATTCTCATATTGAAAATCAATATGCAAGTGTCCAAGAGCATAATATTCTGCTTCAGGTGCGATATCGGTTTCGAACGCATCTATAGGGAGAGTTCCTTTTGCTTTATCAATTGTGGTGTGAAGCATAAAAATTCTGAACATTCCTGGAGACTCATTAAGTTTAACCCTTCTAAGATCTGCAATTTCTAGCCCAGAGGTCTTTCCGGGATATCCATAGATTGCAACTCCTTTGTAAATTGTTGGGTTTAGAATTATTTTTTCATCTTTTTCCTCAATATCAGTAACGTTCTTGCAGAACCCTGCTTTTTCAAGAACGTCTAAAAATGTTTTTCCAGAGACAGAATAATCGTGGGATCCTGCTATAATAAAACAGGGTATGCCTGCCTCTTTTAATCTCCGAAATTCTCTGAATGCTTCCTTTAGAGTGTCTATCGGCGGGAACGCTGAGTCAAAGATATCTCCAGCCATGATTGTGAAGTCGACCTTTTGTTCAATGCAGGTTTTAATTGCTTTCCGAAAAGAATCCATATTCAGTTCTTGAAGTGGTTGTTGTTTCCATCCACCTAAGTGAACGTCCGCTATGTGTGCAAATCTCACCATTTTTAAATTGAGTTTAAATCTAGATAAAGTGAGAGGTATATAAAATTGATTGTGATATAAAGGGAACCGAAGGTTCCCCTTATCAACCCCTCCTTTAGGTTTGGCTCAAGGCTGATTTCGGAAACTAAGGTTCCCCTTATCAACCCCTCCTTTAGGTTTGGCTCAAGGCTGATTTCGGAAACTAAGGTTCCCCTTATCAACCCCTCCTT
>JAHJRR010000047.1 GCA_018830685.1 Nanobdellota archaeon | reverse complement strand
TTTCCGTCGAAACAGTCGATGAGCATCTTGTTCCCACCGTATCTTTGTTCGAGAATTCCCATTACTTCATCTTTTCCTGGAAGTTTTACTCTTGTGATTTTTTCTTCTTCTTGCGAGGGTTGTGGTCTTGCCATGATTATTTTAAAGAGGATTGTTTTATAAGTTTATCTGGTCGGAAATTTTTATTTAGATGTTTGATATATTTTTTATTAAATAGGAGATTACCGCTCGGCTTCGCCTCGCGATTGATGTAAAAATAATTTAAACGGCAGATGTATGATTATTTCTGGTTTGATTCATTAAAAAAATTAATTATTAAATTGAAATTGTTTTCAGAGGAGAATGAGTGCGAAAGGGATGTTTTGTATCTCATTTATATTTTCTTTGGTGATTATGCCTGTTTTGAGTGCCGCATTAACAGACTTTTTTCCAACAATATTAAATGTCGCATCTTCTGCAGATAGGGATTTTAGGAGACCTATTACCTTCTCTTCGCTCATTTCCTCTCCCTTGTAGAAATTTTCTTTTATATCAAGTTGGAACCGGTCTTCTTCGAAGACCTTCCCAATCAGTTCCTTATCGCAGATTGCAACAACATCCCTGCAAGATCTTATAATATTAATAAACATAAAAATAATAAATTAAAGAAATTTAAAAAGCTTTTTCAGCTTCGCCTGCGTCCATTGCCTTTTCAGCGTTGTCCTTGGACATCATTGCACAGACAGTTGTTTCAGTGTGTGTAGGACATTTTCCTTTAGCCATGTATCCGCCTCTTGCGGTTTGAACGATTTTTGGTTCTTTCATATCAACTTGCTCTTTACACTTCATACATCTTCCTGTTACCATTTTTTTCTCTCCTATTTAGTTAGAACTCATAGGAAATTTTAATTTTTAAAGGTTTATATGGGGAATTTTTTGAGTTTTTGAGTTTTTTTCTACTCTCCCCACCCGAATTAACCGGTAAAATCATACAAGTTTTTGTTGCTGATTTATGGGCATTATGTGAGCGTTGTGAGCTTGTCTTAGAGAAATAATCTAAATCTTGCTTCTTACGGAATGTTTTGCACCACAAGCGAGGCATTTTATGAATGTTATTCTACTTGCGGGTTCTTTTGTCAGTTCGGTGTCGGGTTTTTTGCACTCTTTACAGAGAACGAATTCGTTGACATATTCTTCTATTTTTTGATTTATTTTTGTGCTGGGAACCTTGATGTTTAGGAGTAGTCTATCTCCTTCTTTTTGTCCTGCTGATGCGAGTTCTTTTAATAAGAATTTTTGGAAGTGCTCTGGGTCTCTCCTAAGATGCGAGGCTATCTGTGAGAAATTTGAGATGATTGTTTTTTTACCTTCGAAATATCCCTCTACCTTAGGTATTTCAAAACGCTCTCCAGTGTTCTCAGTCTTCTTTACTTTACTGTATGCTTCCTCAAGAAGTTCTTCATATTCCATAATTTAAGATTGTGGATTTGGTTTATAAGTTTTCTCGTGTATGTACATTGTTACCTTAAAGGTTGATGAAACATAAAATGTCTATAAATCAAGTAGTGAATTTTCACGAGGGAAAACTTATATAAATATGTTTTATTTAATACAATTATGTTTAAAAAAGAGGGGGTGATAATTCTAAAATGGTAGATGACATAGAGGAAATAAGAAAAATAATAAGTGATTATTTAAGGAAGAAAGATGATATAAGAAAATTTGTAATAGTTTTTGCAAAGAGAGAAAATGGAAATTGGAAAGTGGTCGCCCGTTATCCCACCCCAGATAATCCTGTTATGATGTCTATGTTTATAATAAATAGAGGTTCTAAGGAAGTAACTCTTTTTAGAGAAGGTATAAGCAGTTTCTGAAAATGGGTAGAATTTTTAAGGAAGTGAAAATTGCGGGAGCTGTGGGAGGATATAAAAAATTCATAGCACTTTTTGATAGTGGAGCAACTCATAACTATATTGGAGAAAGATTTCTTAACACTTCGGGAGTTATTGAATATGGAGAAGAATCTGAACATACGGCGGTGGGAAATAATTTAGTAAAATGTAGAAGGATTAAATTAAAATCTTTGAGAATCAGAAATAGAGCGATTGTTGAACCAGAATTTTATTCAATTGGTCGGGATGGAACGGAGGTTATTATTGGAGCAAAGACTATGCAAAAATTAAAAATAATTCTTAATCCCGCAATTAAAGAGATTAGTTTATAGAAGCTAACTCAATCAACTCCAACCATCTATTATCTGAATTTCAATTTAATCAGTCCTGAAATATAATTATTTACTAGTCTGAAACTGTCTTTAGTAAAAATCTTTTTTGCAAAGTTTAAAATATTCGTTACCTTTTTTATTTTAGGAAGTATCATAATGACACTCCTCCTTTGAAACATAATGAGGAGATGATATTTCTACTATTTTTCGGTTTTCATTTAAAAAGGAAATTTGAAGAGTCGAGTCGTGTATGATAATTTTATAAATCTATTTTACTTATTTTTTCTATGAATTTTAAGAATATTGTTATTGGAATTGCAATCATGATTCTTACAATTTCTGTAGTTGTTCAAGGAATTTCCATATTTTATAATCAACCCGATTATAGTAATTTTTGTTCAGACGGAGGAAGAGTTCCTATCTCTGAGAAGGGAAATGTAATTTGTCCGGAGGTTTGTGTTGAATTGTATGAGATTCAGAATGGAGAATGTGTTTTGAATGAATGTGGTTCTGGTTGTGGGGAGGATGGCGTTAATACATTTGGCAAATTGAGTCAGTGTGAGATTGCTCTTACAGGTAAGAATTGTTATGATGTTTACGATAATACAATAGAGGGTTATTCTAGAAATGTATTTCTCATAGCTCTTCCATTGGGAATTGCAATAATTGTTGCAGGGGCTTTGATGTTTGGGCTTGAGACTGTTGGTGCAGGATTAATGGCTGGAGGTGTTGGCGTTATTTTATGGGGTGTTGGAGGATTTTGGAGATTTGCTGACGAATGGCTTAAGTTTCTTCTTTCACTCGTTGGACTAATAGCTTTGATATGGTTGGCATATTATTTTAATAAGAGGTTTGAAAAGAAAGGTGGGAAGAAAAGAGTTGTGAGGAAATTAAAAAAGAATGGGGGGAAGTGAAATGTTAGGAGCAAGAAATCTTTCAGGTATAATGGAAGAATATTTTAAACCAGACCAAGTTGTTGATGCATACATTAACCTTTGCAAAAATACTGGAAGAGTTCCTGTTGTTAAATTATTGATGGATGGTGGGAATGTGGGATATCAAGATGTTTCTACTGGCGAGCTTGTTTCTGGAGAGAATGCTTTAGAACTTATTTTTTCGCAAGTTGATTAGTTAGTTAATAATCAACCCATGTAACTAACTTTCTGATCCACACCTGCTTTTACTGTTTGTAGGTATTTCTCTTCAATCTTTTTGTACACTTTCGCGGATTCTGGAGAGACTGATGGTCTTACCTTCTTGAATGCTTCTTGGAAGTCTTCTTTTGTTACAGTAATTTCTTCAGTTTTTTTCAATTTGTCAGAGATTGTTTTACGGAGCGCGTTCATTCCTGCTTCTATGACCAGAGACTGTAGGTCTGCTCCAACGAAGTCTTCTGTTATTTTGGCTAGGTTTTTGAGATTTACATCTTTTTCAAGTGGAACTTTCTTTGTGTGAACTTCTAAAATCTTTAGTCTGCTCTTTTCGTCAGGCACGTCTACAAGTACGAATCTGTCGAATCTTCCCGGCCTGAGTACGGCAGGGTCTATCATGTCTGGTCTGTTCGTTGCACCTATGACGACGATTCCTTTCATATCTTCGAGTCCGTCCATTTCGGATAACAATTGGTTGATGACTTTTATGTTCTCTTGTGAACCAGAACTTTCGGATGCGAATCTTTTTCCTGCTATAGATTCAAATTCGTCGAAGAATATGATGCAGGGGGATACCTGTCGCGCTCTTTCGAAAAGTTTTCTTATTGCTGCGTGCGAATCATTAACCCATTTACTTAACATTGTTGGTCCTTTAACAGAGATGAAATTTATTTCAGATTCATTAGCTACAGCTTTAGCTAGTAGAGTCTTACCTGTTCCTGGAGACCCATAAAGTAAGATTCCTTTTGGAGGCCTTATTCCTATTTTTGTGAATAGCTCAGGTCTTTTTATTGGCCATTCAATCATTTCTTTGAGTGAGTCTTTTGTTTTTTCCAATCCTCCCACATCTTCCCAAGTTACGTTTGGTGTTTCAACGAAGAATTCTCTCATTGCAGATGGTCTTACAACTTTTAGGGCTTCCATGAAGTCGCTGTGTTTTATGATGAGTTTCTCAAGCATTTCTTTTGGAATTTGTTCTTCTGCATCAAGATTCATTTGTGGAAGGAGTTTTCTTAGAACATTCATTGCAGATTCTTTTGCTAGTGATTCTAAATCTGCTCCGACGAATCCGTGTGTTGCTGATGCGATTTCATCTAGGTTTACATCTTTTGTAAGAGGCATACCCCTTGTATGAATTTTAAGAATTGAGAGTCTTCCTTCTTTTCTTGGAACTCCAACTTCTATCTCTCTGTCGAATCTCCCGGGTCTTCTAAGAGCAGGGTCAAGAGAATTAACTCTATTTGTTGCACCGATAACTATAACTTTCCCCCTTGATTTTAGGCCGTCCATCATTGTAAGGAGCTGTGAGACTACACGTCTTTCTACTTCGCCCATAACTTCCTCTCTTTTTGGGGCTATTGCGTCAATTTCGTCTATGAAAATTATTGTTGGTGCGGTTTTCTCGGCCTCTTCGAATATGTCTCTTATTTTTTTCTCAGATTCTCCGTAGAATTTTGACATTATTTCTGGTCCATTAAGTAGAATGAAGTTAGCTTCCGATTCATTAGCTACTGCTTTAGCTAGAAGTGTTTTTCCAGTTCCGGGCGGTCCGTGGAGCAAAACCCCTTTTGGAGGTTCTATAGCCAGTTTCTGGAAAATTTCTGGATGCTTCATGGGAATCTCTACCATCTCTCTTATTTTCTTAATTTCATCGCTTAGTCCCCCTATGTCTTCGTAGTTTATTTCTGGAATACTTTCCTCAGTTATTTCTACGGCTTTTGGATTTAGTGTGACCTCAGTGTTTTCTGTGATTATTACTGGGTTGTTTGGATTCGCGCTTACTACAAGGAATTTGATTTGAGTGAAGCCTCCTCCGAGTTGTCCGAGTCCCATGTTTCCTAACATGTCTCCGAGCATGTCACCGAATTCGTTTCCGAACTCATCAGATAGTAGGTCCTTTCTTCTTTGTACTCCTCCAAGAACGACTACGTCGCCTTTTACAACAGTTCTTCCAAGAAGTCCTCTCTTTAATCCTTCAGGTTCTGCCTGGACCATTATGTTTTTTTGGGTTGGCGCAATCATTACTTTTTTTGCTTCTTTCACATCTGTTTTGGTAATTGTTACAACTTCACCTATGCCTGTTTTTGCGTTTCTTCGAGTTATTCCGTCAATTCTGATTATATCTTCTCCGACATCTGCAGGATAGGCTCTATCTGCTATCGCTATTGTTTCCCTATTCCCTTTGATTTTTATGACGTCTCCTCTTCGGATATCTAGTTCTCTCATTAGTTCGCTATCTATTCTAGCGATTCCTTTGTAAGCATCATCTTGTTGTGCCTCAACTACTTTCAATTGTATTTCTTTTTTATTCGTCATCTTTCCTCGATGTTTTTAATAAATAACCTAAAAGCCCGGTTAATATAAATCCTATTGGAACTATCGGGCTTAGGGTGGACATGCCCGCATAGAGGCCTAATCTTACTACCTCTCCAGTCATTGCTATGCTATTGCCAATAGTTCTTTTCACCTTGCTCTCGGAGGGTTGCCCTCCTAGATATCTTATCATTGACCCTGGAGTATAAATAAAGTCGAACATGGAACTTAAGCCGTAAATTGGATCTCTCATTCTTCCCGATGTAAGTGCCATGCCTTCTAAATTAGTTGTCATTTTTGTTTTTCTCCTTATCTGAATCGTAAAGCTGTCTTGTGTGTAAAATAGGCTTTCCGTTTTTCATCATCCTGACTTCTCGGGCTTTTATAACCCTTTGGTTTGGTTGCCCAAAATTTAGACTTAGTCTTCCAAAATCTTCAAAGCAGAGTTTTACCATGTTGCCCATTATTTTTTCTTGATTTCTTATGAATGAAACTATTTCCTTGGGTATTGAGACTGTATGACTATTTCCCACAAGTCTCATTTTTACCTGGAACTCTTTGTTTTTTAAATCTGCAAACTTATGATATTCTTGCTCGTCGTTTGGATGGATTATTTTTTCGTTGCAGGTAGTACATACCAAAGCTCTTAATAGAAATCCATTTTTTTGAATTCTGGTTTTTTGCATTTCTTTGTTGCATTTTCTGCAAAGTATTTTGTTGTCAAATATGTCTGTCATGAGTATGAACCGTGTCTTGTCGTGGTATGACGATTTTGACACGGCAGGTTGAAAAGAGGTTGTGAGGATATACCTCTGGTATACACGGAGGATATATACTATTTAAATGTTATGGTGTTTCTGGAGATGTGTTTTCTCATGACATATGTCGAAGGTCAAAATTAATTTAAGTTTGCCGTCGCTGTAGCGATGATTGAAAACAAGATAATCAAGTAAATTACTCTGTTAAATTCAGTTTACATTTAATGAAAAATAGGGGATAACTACTGTTCCTTTTCGGATTCAACAAGTTTTTATTTTAAAACCCGTTCACGAAATATGTCAGTTGGACGCACATAGTGTTTCTGGAAATATAATTCCTGTTCGCGATTCGTATGGGGAAAGGATTCAATTCGCAATTTCGCACGACACATTGAATTCAAGATACCGTCTACCACAAAATCGCTCACCCTGACAAGTCACCCTCTTCT
>JAHJRR010000046.1 GCA_018830685.1 Nanobdellota archaeon | reverse complement strand
GAGTTCTAAGGGGATATTTGTTGTTGTAATTTTAATCAATTCGCGAAAGAAGTGAGTAAGTATCTCAGAAGAGGGTGACTTGTCAGGGTGAGCGATTTTGTGGTAGACGGTATCTTGAACTCAATGTGTCGTGCGAAATTGCGAATTGAATCCTTTCCCCATACGATGCGAACGAAGTGAGCAAGTAACTTTTTAAGTTTTGAATTCTTTATAAATAAATGAAGGCTTTATCGTTAAAACAACCGTGGGCAGAACTTATTTTGCAAGGTAAGAAGATAATTGAATTACGAAAATGGAATACTCATTTTAGAGGAAGATTCTTTATTCATAGTTCGAAAGTTCCTGATTTAGAAGGAATGAAGAGGTTTGGATTTGACGAGTTACCGAATGGATTTATTTTGGGCAAGGCGAATTTAGGGGGGGTGAAAAAATATTTTGATGATGAAGAATTTGAGAAAGATAATGATAAACATTTGGCGGAGACAGAAGAGTGGGGTAGATATGGTTTTTTATTGGATGACGTAAAAAGGATTAATCCGATTCCTGCGAAGGGAAAACTTAATTTCTGGGATTTTAAGGAGGGAGTGAAATGAAATACGAATTTGCACCAGACATACAGAGAGTTGCAGAAGAAATATCCATAATGATTTTTCCTCATGTTAAAATTGAAAGAGTTAGATGTTTCAGGAGTTATGGGAGTTCATCGAGGGGAACAATTGCTAGATGTCATACGATTGGTAAGTTGATGCAACAAACGATAGGAGTTCCTGCTTATTATGGTCTGGAGTTTATTTCAAAAAGATTTGACAAGATGAATCCGGAAGAACAGATTAAAGTTATAATTCATGAACTGATGCATATACCTGCAACATTTGGAGGGGGATTCCGACATCACAATCTTGTTTGTGATGAAAATGTGGATAAATGTTATAATACTTATCTGGCTTTGAAGGAGGAAGATGTATTATAGAAATATTTAAATATGTGTTCCCACGTAAATAAGTATGCCAAATATGACTTTATCTTTGCCTGAAGAATTGCATAATAGAATTAAAAAAATGCCTGAGATAAAATGGAGTGAAGTAGCGAGGCGAGCAATTGAAGAGAGAATTAATGATTTAGAAGTTATGAATAAGATAGCTTCAAAGAGCAAGTTAACAAGAATAGATGTTGAAGAGATAAGCAAAAAGATAAAAAGAAGTGCTGCTAAAAAGTTTGATGAACTTGGTTATTGATACAAATATTTTTATTTTTGGTTTGATAAAAGATGGCTTAACGAGACATTTGATTCTCAACTGTCCTCATAACCTTTTTATTCCTGAACATGAAATCATTGAGGTAAAAAATCACGAAGATGAGATTGTTGTTAAATCAAAAATGTCTAAGGAAGAAGTTCGAGATTTAACGAGAAGACTTCTTAGATATGTTTCTATTATAAGGAGGGAACTTTTGATTAGTTTTAAGAGTGATGCAAAAAATATTATTGGGGATATTGACTTTAGTGATGTCCCCTTTATTGCTGCTGCTTTGTTTTTAAAATGTCCTGTGTGGAGTGATGATAAGCATTTTGAAAAGCAAGATCAAGTGAAGGTTTTTAAGACAAAAGATATTTTGAGATTTATGGAGGAGGAGAGTGATGAAAAAAATATCATTTAGTTATAAGGGCAGAAAATTTTCTTTTGATTGTCGTGAATGTGGATTTTGGAGTTTTGGCTTAATGTTTCGGACAAGAAAAACAAAACCTTGTTTGTTTGAATTTGGCAAATTGTCTAATTTTAAGATAAGTTCTCTGTTTGTTTTTTTTCCTTTTGTTGCTGTTTGGCTTGACAGCAACGGTAAAGTTATGGAAATTAAAAAGATAGAGCCATTTACATTTTTTTCTTTCCCTAAAAAATCTTATAGAACTCTTGTAGAGATTCCTGTCAACGAGGGCAATTTAAAAATTATTGATTCTCTCGTCGGTGATTAGAAAGATTTAAATACAGAAACTAGTTTATTTGGTTGATTAATTAAAAGGAGGTAAACGATGGGAAAAATTGTTGTTAAAAAGGTTATAACTAGAAAGCCAGGACATCTTTATTATGTTGATGGTGCAGGGAATGTTTGCGAAGCTGTCATGGCTAGAGGCGGAGGAAAGAAGAAGAAAGCTGCAAAGAGAAAACCAGCCGCTAAGAAAAAACCTGCTACTAAAAAGAAGAAAAAGTAGTTGAGTCTTTTTTTTATTTTTTTTTATTTAATTTATTCTTGTTTAATTATTTTAGAATTATTCTTTGTGCGGTTTTAAGAGTGTGCGTTCTGTTTAACTTCCAAAAGTAATCTAGTAGAATCATTGAGGGTTCTTGTTAATCTAAGGGCGAGCGAAGCGAGACCCTTTCCTTTAAATTTACATGTAAATATTAAATGAGCCCTCTGGGCTCACCGACTTTGTCGGACACTCGTGACGATACACTTCGCGTAATGAGGCTGCACGGATTTGAACCGTGGACCCCTGCCTTTCCGATAATCTCCCCTTTTTCGGAGGTGATTTGTCAGGGGCGGAGCCCCAAATCAACAACGTTGGTTCCTTTTCCCAAAAGGAAGGGGTGACTTGTTAGGGGAAACGTAGTTTCCCATACGATTATCAGAGCAGTGCTCTAACCTGGCTGAGCTACAGCCTCACACTTTTGGAGAGTTCTAATTCATTTATAAGTTTTATGAGTGAGAGAAAATACATTATTCTTGTATATCTAATTCTAGTGTAAACTTCTTATTTGAGAAATCGTAATCTCTTATTGGTAAACTAATTGGAATTATTTTGTGGAATACGAAATTCTTGGCAAGAGCTTTTAGTTCTATACTGTTTTCTAATTGAATCATTGAGATGTCTTCGATAGACTTTACTCCAGGAAGATTTATTTCGTATACTAATTTGTCTGAAAATCTTCTTAAATCTGTTTTTGGAGCTTTTTTTGGTAGACCAAGAAATTTTTTGTGGCTTGCTGTTGGGAGTTCTATTATTTCAGTTTCTTCTTCTATCTCTTCTCCCTTATTTGTTGGAGTTAATCTTATTTCAGGGGCTCTTTTACTTGAAGTGTATATACTTATTCCGAGACCCCTGTTCTTCACTCTTGGTCGGTCCAGACTTGAATTATTTTTTCTTTCTAAATCTCCCATCTGTTTGCCCAGATTTTTTAGAAGAGTGTTGATTATGGTATTCATTCCTCTTGGGAGGCTTATTCCTTCAAAGGATTCTATGTCGTTTTTTCCTAGAAGTCCGAATTCTCCAGACTGGCTCTTCAAGGGGGCTTTACAGTATGGACAGAAATTGTAATCATTGCCTACTTTGCTATTGCAATTATGGCATTTATTTTTCTTAAACATGTTAGTGAAATATGTTTTTTCTTTAAATAGTTTTC
>JAHJRR010000045.1 GCA_018830685.1 Nanobdellota archaeon | reverse complement strand
GTTTGATAAATTATAAATGTAGCTTCTAATAAATACGCGCTTATTTTTTGCCACACTCAAAAAAACTCAAAATTTAATCTCATCCTGAGTTAAATCTTTGGTTTTTCTCAGAACATCGAAAAACTCGCTTAACACACGTTATGTCTAATTGTTCGAAGGCACTAAACTTTGAGAATTAAAGATAGTTAAAGATGGCACTTCAATACCCCCGACCACCCACCCCTAAATAGCAGATTGTCGCAAGAAAAACGGGCAGGGGCTTGTCCTTCTGACAGATAGTCTTTTTACTCCGTAAAAGGATTACATAACAAATACAAAAACATATAAATATACCCTTTGATTACTTAGTATAAGAGGCAAAAAATGGTGACAAATATCCTTAAAGCAATACTTACAATAAAAAAGAGAAATGATTTTGATTTATCTAAAATCGGAGTTGTTTCTAAAGATAGAGCTTCTGCTGTAAATCGTGCTAATAATATGGGCGAAGCATTAGAATTTTTTACAAAAGATGCTTTTTGCAATACTTTTGAAGAAACTAACGCCAAAAAGAAAAAGGAAGTTTATAGCGAAAATTTTTCTTATTTAGGAAATCAAAATAATCCTCCAGATATTATAATAAAAAATAGTGATGCAATAGAAGTTAAAAAAATTGATGGAGTTCGGGCTTCTGATTTAGCATTAAATAGTTCTTATCCAAAAGCAAAACTTCACAAAGATAGTCCGATGATAACTTCTGCTTGTAGAAATTGCGAAGAATGGACAGAGAAAGATATTATTTATGCAGTTGGGCATATTGATAATCATAATTTGAAAATTTTATCTTTAGTATACGGCGATTGTTACGCCGCCAGTAAAGAAATTTACGAGAGAATTAAAAATAAAATTAGCACAGGATTAAGAGAAATGGATTTAGAGTTTTCTGAAACTAAAGAGTTAGGAAGAGTAAATAGGGTAGACCCTTTAGGAATTACAAATCTTAGAATAAGAGGAATGTGGACTATTCAAAATCCTTTAAAGGTTTACAAAGAATTATTTGGTTTAAATGGAAATGGGTTTCAATTATTCGCTTTAATGAGAAAATCAAAATATGATTCATTTCCAAAAGAAGATAAAACTGCAATAGAAAAAGAAACGGGAATTACTATTAAAGATGTTAAAATTCAAGACCCCGACAATCCTGCTAAACAAATTTTAGCTAAATTAATTGTGGTGAGAAAATGAAAATTGCATCATTTTTTTCAGGGGCAGGAGGGCTTGACCTTGGGTTTACTAACGCCGGTTTTGATTTAGCTTTTGCAAATGATAACTGGCAGGGATGTTGGGAAACTTTTGAAAAAAATCATAATCATCCTATTTGCAAAAAATCAATAACTGAAATAAGCCCCGAAGAAATCCCAGAAGTTATTGGATTTGTTGGAGGTCCACCTTGTCAAAGTTGGAGTCTTGCTGGAGCAATGAAAGGAATAAACGACCCACGAGGAAAATTATTTTATAATTATGTGGAATTGATAAAAGCCAAACAACCTTTATTTTTCCTTGCCGAAAATGTTCCCGGACTTTTATCTGATAAACACCTTCCTGAATTTATTAAAATTATTAAGGCATTTAATGAAATAGGTTATAATGTTTCTTATGAATTGTTAAACGCTAAAGATTACGGAGTTCCGCAAGATAGACAAAGAGTTATTATTATAGGTTATCATAAAAAATTAGGTAAAAAATTTGAATTTCCAAAACCAACAAGTTCTTATGTGTTTTTAAGAGATGCTATTGGAGATTTGCCTTCTGCGAAATCTGCAAAAGAAAAAAATAAAACAAATGGAAAAACAGAAATTCCAAACCACGAATATATGAATGGGGGATTTTCTACAATTTATATGTCAAGAAATCGTGTAAGAAGTTGGGATGAATTTTCATTCACAATTCAGGCAGGAGGAAGACACGCCCCAATTCATCCTCAAGCCCCAAAAATGAAATTTATAGAACAAAATAAAAGAGAATTTGTAAAAGGAAAAGAGCATCTTTATAGAAGATTATCTGTAAGAGAATGTGCAAGGATACAAACTTTCCCAGATGATTTTATATTTTATTATAATGATGTTGCAGACGGCTATAAAATGATTGGAAATGCTGTTCCTGTTAAACTTGCAGAAGCAATAGCAAATAAAATAATTGAAGACATTGCACCAAAGAAAAGTAATCTTGTATTTGTTAAATCTTCTTTTTCAGAAAAAGAAGCAAAAATGCCCCTGCCTGTCCGTTCGGACATTTTGTCTGCTTCGCAGTAATTTACTTAGCAACAATCTGAAATCATTTTGACAGCGTCCCACCGTCCTGAAGTGCCATCTTTAAAATTAATAAAAGTGCCTTCGAACAACTCTGCGGTTTGCTTCGCAAATCCTCGGGGACGGGTTGCACCCTTTCGCAAGCTCACCCAGACATAACAACGATTAAGTTCAATTAAGGCTCCGGCGGTATAGAAAATCAATATATTCGTTTTTGCATAGTTTCATTGAAACGTTTACGTTCAGAAGCTGTTTGACCTCTATGATAAAGACTATTACAAGAAGGACAATACTCCAACGCACGTAGTACT
>JAHJRR010000044.1 GCA_018830685.1 Nanobdellota archaeon | reverse complement strand
ATAAAAGAAACAGCACTTCTCATAGTTGATATTACTAATAGTTGCTGTCACCCAAAATGCGAAATAAATAAATGGAACATCTCTTTTAATAAAATTAGGAAAATGATTCCCAAACTCAAAAATTTTATCTCACAATATAGGAAGGCGGGTGGCAAAGTAATTTTTGTCAATTGTACCTCCTGGAAAAAAGAATTTTTAGCTAAGAACCTTCTTGAGTTATACAAAGATCCAAAATGCAGATATTATTCTACGGATAAATCAGATTTCAGCGAAAGATTCTTTGAACTTGCACCCCAAAAGAGTGATCTTATTGTTACCAAAAACACTTATGATGCTTTTACAAATCCCAAATTAGGTGACTTTTTGAAAAAACAAAAAATAAAATATATTGCTATTACAGGTGTTTTTGGTGACGGGTGTGTGGAGTCAACAATCCAAGGAGGATTTTCAGCTGGATATAATTTTATAATCCTTAAAGATTTGATAGAAACAACTGATGTGGGGATTAGACAAAAATTGCAAAAATTATTGAAAGAATACACCTGGCCAACCATGTTCGGAAAGACAATCAATTCAAAAAGTTTCTTTGATTTTGTGGATTAAAACGCCTACTAAAACTTAATCTTCTCCACCACTCTCATTATCAGAGTCGGTTTCCATCTCATCATCGGGATTAACAAGACCCATTATCTCTCCCTCTTTAGAAATCTCTTCCTCTTCTTCAGATTTTTTCTTCTCAATCTGCTCTTCACTAACTTCCCTCTCCTTAACTCTCTTCAACTTATCTCCTCTCCTCTGTGGGAAAGGTCTCTTAACAGAAATTGGAAGAACTCCAGACTCCAACTCAACTTCTGCAATTTTCAAAGCATCATACTTAACTAATTCAAGATCTTCCTTGCTCATTTTAATGAGCAATGGTGCATTCATAGCAATCTGTAATCCACGAGCTCCAAGAATTCTAGCGATTTCATACTTGCTAAATTGGTCTTCAAGACTTTTTGTTTCAACTTTAATCATATTTTATCTCCGTGGAGTTACTTAAAAAATTTATCTATTTTTGAAAAAACTTCTTTTCTTACATTCTCAGAGAGTTCTAGGATTTTGTGCATTTCCTCGATACTCAAATCTCCTGAATCCCCTTTCTGCATTGAGAATACTTTCCCCTCACAAGAACCACCAATGGTAACTCTTGTCTCACTAATATCTTCTTCTTCAAGAGTTGGATCTACAAGGATGCTATCTCCAATTCTATGTATTGTAGTAACTATTGGGATTTCATCTGAAACAGGAAGCGTCTTACCCTCATACTCTCCATAAATAACCTTTCCTTTTTCTTCATCATACTTTGGAATCTTAGCGGTCTTCAACGCAACAAGAGCACCAATCGCTGCAGCATCCAAAAGATTACCGTCGTGATTGATTGTGTAAACATCTACAAACACGGTCCAGACTTTTTCTCCTTCCTTAATGCACAACTTTTCAAAATCAACAAATTTACCCTCTCTTATTCCCCTATCAACTAATCTCCCTAATTCAATCGCAGGGAATTTCGGCGGACCACTTTCAAACCGGGGCGAACTCAATGGAAGCAATTCGGATGTAACCATCAAGTTTCCTTTATCTGGTGAATCTGGATAAGGTGCTCCAACATCCATCTTAACACCGACTATAACTTCTGTCTTTCCAATCCTCACTCTTGCAGAACCTTCTGCTTTCTTAGAAACGCCCGTCTCCACAAAAATCTCTCTAAATTCTCCAGGTTGCCTACCATCAAATCTTTTACCTTCCTTCAAGTACTGTGCAATCCTATCTCCTGTTGAATTTGGCGTCTCCATTATTTTTTTACCTCCAGAGATTCTTTAAGTGCTTTCTTCTGGATTTCATAAACTTTCTTTGTCGCTTTTTTAGCAAGCTCAAGAACCTGCTTAAGCTCGTCATTGTCAATCTTTCCGTCGAGCTGAATGTGTGTAAGTCTATTTGAAGACGTCATTGTGATTGGAATATCCGTCGCTCCCTCACCATCTTCCCAGTCTTCCTCATCTTTGTCGACATCGACAACTAATTGCTTGTCAAGTTTACCGATGGAAACACTAGAAACAATATCTCTCATAGGGATTCCCGCATGAGCAAGAGCCAAAGAAGCAGCATTAATCCCTGCACATCTTGTAGAAGCATCTGCCTGAATAATATTTATGTGAACATCAATAACCATGTTTTGGTAATTTTTAATCATCAAAACAGGCTCAAGAGCCCATTCTGTAATTTTACTTATCTCAGTACTTCTTCTACTTGGTCCAGGCCTTATTCTGTCCGTAACCGAGAAACTAATCATATTATAATTACATCTAAGCGTCCCTTTTTCAGGATCCTGTTGGTGTTGTGGATGCATTTTCTTAGGGCCATAAACGGCAGCAATAGCAATAGTATTCCCAAAAGAAAACATCGCACTTCCGTCGGCATTCGGCACGACTCCGACCTCCGCTTTCATAGGTCTAATTTCTTCAACTCCTCTTCCGTCTGGTCGTTTGAACTCTTTTGTCATTTTAAATTTTT
>JAHJRR010000043.1 GCA_018830685.1 Nanobdellota archaeon | reverse complement strand
CCAAAGATGGAAATATACCTGAAATTGTATCACTTACAGCACTACTAATATTTACCAATAATTCCTTATTCTGAATTAAACCAAAAAGTTGAGTTCCAACAATTCCTAAGATTGCAAGGAGTGGGACAATAATTGCGAAGAGAGCGAGCAAAATTACAATCCCTGCAGAGACATTTTTACTGAATCTTTTTCTAAGAAAAGTGTAGACTGGAAGCAAAACAATGTACAGAAGAATTCCTCCAAAGAAACCATTAGCAAACTTGTATGCTCCAAATAAGAGGAATGAAAGCAAGCCCAAGACAATTGCCGCCGCAAAAACCTCTCTAAAATCCTCTTTCTTCATTCCAATTTAAAGAGAATTTCTTATATAAAACTAACGTTCTCGGGCATACAATTGAAATCTAATCCACACTATTTTCATAACCTAGCACGCCTTTTATCTCTTCTTCAATTTTTCTAAGAGAAGAATCAAAATAATTACTAAATCGTCCTCGATAGACTCCTAAATTTGTTTTAATATTTTTTAGAACAAGATTAATATATTCCCAATCAACATTTTTAACACTTGTACTCCGAAAAGTGCTATGACATTCATCAAGTCCTGAATAGATTGTCTCTTCTAATTCGTTTAAGGAGCAAACTCTTAATCTAACCGAATCTGGAATTAATTTCATTCTTTTCCAAAGTTTTTAATATTTATAAAGAATTATTTAATAGGATGAAATAAAATCTTGCTTAAAATATTTCAAAAGAATCTAATTAATCACCCCTATTTTCTTTAAATATTCTCGTGCCTGTTTTTTGAAATCCTTACTATTCCCAAATTTGTTCCTAAAGATTTGCCTGCTTGAGGCAATTTGGCTGTTGATGATTATTTTATGCTGTTTAAAAAATTTATTATTTTCTTTTAGGGCTAAGGAATAAATTTCCACGTAATCCTCGTCATTTATCGGAATTTTTATTTTTTCCATTTTTCATTTCACTTAGTATAATGCTTCTGCACTCTTTAAATTTTTCTTCGTCAAGTAAATCAGAAAAAAAATTTCTCAAATGTTTAGCGTCTTCCACATCTTTCTTTCCAGCAAGCACAAGTTCCTTATATAAAATCTCAAATTCCAGTATGGGAATCTTAAACTCAAAATTTTCAATTCTGATTTTTTGGAAATGGTTAAACTCATAATCCTTTGATTTCTTAGTTTTATCAAAAGGAACAAGCTCAATGTTCGGGAAAATTTCATCATCTCTTGCCATTCTCAAACTAGTCATATTCTCAAAATAGGGAAAAATCTCATCGACCTCGTCTCCTTGATAGCACCAAAATCCCGATGTTCTTAATTCGTTAAATAATTCGCCAAACTCTTTTTTATCCATTAAAGGCACAAGGACATCAACATCTTCTGTCGCCCGTGTTCTCCCTGTTGAGATGCTGACATAACCGCTAACAACGAGGTAATCACTATGCTTTTTTAGAATTTCAAGAAAGTCCAAGACAAAAAAATCCAGTTCATTTAAATCACGTTCAATAATTATAACATTATCCTTTAAATTATACCCTTTGCTCATCAGAAAAAAAGAACAGAATTCTATAAATATCTATCGCCACGTAGCTGTAACATCATCCGTTCTCTGCCGAGGCCTAATATCAAGCTCTTTCGCCTCTTTTCCAGAAAAACTAACACCCGATTCAAACATTATCTCTCCTAAAAAAGCAATCATCGCCGCGTTATCTGTGAGTAATGAATTCTCAGGGCAGAAAAAAATAGCCCCCCTTTCCTTGCACATAATCTTACACATTTCTTGCAATCTCTTATTACAAGCAACACCTCCTCCCAGAAGAAGCTCTTTCTTTCCCGTATGGGCCAGAGCCCTCTCCGCAACCTCTACAAGCATCGCGAAGACCGTTTCCTGCATAGAGTGCGACAAATCCTCTATCCTAAATCTCTTTGATTCAATCTTTTGTTTCAAATTTGTAAGAATCCCTGAGAGAGCAATATCCATTCCCTTAACACTATAAGGCAGTTCAATGTATTCTCTTCCATCTTTAGCAAAACTCTCCATCTTTGGCCCACCAGGAAAGCCAATTCCCGCGTGTCTAGCAAAATTATCAATAAAGTTACCAGTCCCGATATCTAAAGTTTCCCCGAAAACTCTAAACTTATTAGAAGCATAGGCAATCACTTGCGTGTTAGCTCCAGAAACATAAAGCATAACTGGATTCGTCGCTCCAGTAACTCTTCCAATCTCAAGATGTGCAATACAATGATTAACAGGAACCAACGGTTTACCTAATCTTTCAGAGATTTCTTTAGCAAATCGTATTCCTTCTAGAAGGCACGGCGAAAGTCCCGGACCTTGCGAGAAAGCAACAGTATCAATTTTATCTTCCTTAACTCCAGAATCATTTAGAGCAGCATCATAAACTTTCTGCTCCACCCGCCTATGATGTTCTGCGGCTTTAATTGGAATAATTCCTCCTTTTGATGTTGTATAACTATCTTTACAATTAGAAAGAACTTTTCCATTCTTAACAATAGCCACGCCAAAAGTGTGTGCGGTCGATTCAATTCCCAAGATTGTTGACATAAACAATCCACAGAAACCTCATTTAAATTTTTATCTTCTTCTAATGGCATAAAGGTCAACTACTCTGGACGCATCGACTAAGCTCTGTCTTCCCTGAGCATACTCTTTTCCTTTTTTTGCGAGAACTTCAATTAATCCCTCTGGAAGAAGCAAGTCTCTTTCTATAATCAGTTTTCCTCTTTCTATTTTTTCTCGATACTCTTTTAATTTCTCAGGAAGCTCGCTAAACATTATAATTTCTTCAGGTAATAAGTCCGATAAAAGAGTTATTTTTCTTTCTTTGCCTTCTGAAAAAGGACCCAAAATAAATCTGTCTGGAATATATAAATCACAACTCACTGGAGAACAAAGAGCGAAAAAACTTTCCCATCTTTGCTTGACAAAAAATGCATTCGGTTCACTAACATCTTCTGGATATAATCGAGTATTTCTTCCTTTCCCCTCATATACATGAGCTCTAGTCATTTTAAAATAAAGGAAAATTCTTTTATAAAAATTATCGTGGTGTGATGGTTAGCTTTAAAAACTAATTCTGACATCTTTCTTTTGTATTGGTTTCCGTTCCAACTTGTTTCCCCAATTTAGGGGGTGACTTGTTGGATGTAGATTCCCATTCCAACTTGTTTCCCCAATTTAGGGGGTGACTTGTTAGGGGGCGGAGCCCCATACGAGCCCCGATAGTTCAGAGGCCAAGAATGCTGCCCTTTCAAATGGCAACGCTGTTAACGTTTGACTCAGAGCGAAGCGATGAAGCACGGCGGTGACCCGGGTTCGAATCCCGGTCGGGGCGTTTTGGAAAAATTAAAGGTTATTATCCCAGTGCATAAATAAATGGGGATAAAGCACTACTTTGCCCAAAGATTATCAACGCTCCGGCCATTACTAGTAAAATCAGGATAGGTAAAAGCCACCATTTCTTTCTTACCTTTAAAAAATCCCAAACCTCAAAAAGTAAACTTCTATTCCCTTCCATTTTAAAATAATCCTCTCATTATTTATAAATTTAACGAACTCTTTTTGTCTATTTTTAATCTTTCGCTAACTCTTCACTATCCCAGATATCTTTAGGATTGTTTTCTCTTTTAATCAAAAAACTTCCCATCACTAAATAGTCTATTCCCGTTCCCATCATACATCTGTAAGCATCCTTTGGTGTGCATGCAATAGGTTCTCCCCTTATATTAAAAGAAGTGTTTATTAGAATGGGAATTTTGCTTAATTTTCCAAATTCTTTTATTAAATCATAATAGAGATGATTGTCTTCTCTTCTTATTGTTTGTAATCTCCCACTTCCATCCACATGAGTTACTGAAGGAATTTTTCTGTGCCATTCTTTCTTTATTGGATAAACCATTAACATAAAATCTGTTGGTCTTGGAATGGGAATATCACAATCAAAATATTTTAAAGCATCATCTTCACAGACTACTGGTGCGAAAGGTCTAAATTTTTCTCTATGTTTTACCCTTAGATTTAATATTTCTTGCATTTTAGGGTTTGTAGGATTAGATAATATGCTTCTACTCCCCAATGCTCTTGGCCCCCATTCCATTCTTCCCTGAAACCATCCTACCACATTATCTTCAAAGATTAGTTTAGATACTGACTTAGTAAGTTCCTCTTCATTCTCAAAGTTTGAAAATTTAATGGAGTTGTCTTTTAGAAATTCTTTTATTTCAGTGTCAGAATATTTCGGACCTAAATATGGATTGTCTAATACATAATCTCTTTTTTTGTTTAATAAGGAATTCCAAATAAAAAGGGCTGCACCAATACTTGTACCGCCATCCCCTGGATCTGGCTGACACCAAATATTTTTGAAGGGGGAATTTTTCAATATCTTCCCATTAGCAACACTATTCAATGCACAACCCCCTGCAATTACTAAATTTTCACATTTCGTTTCTTTGTGAACATGTTTTGCAATTTTAAACAACGCATCTTCATAGACTAATTGAAGGGCAGCGGCAATATCTTTATGCCTTTGAGTAATTTCTTCATCAGGATTTCTTACCTCACCACCTAAAAGAAGACATAGTTTTTTAGAAGGCATTCTGTTTTTATACGAGTAAGTAAAATAATCTATATTTAGCTTATAACTTCCATCTTCTTTTATCTCAATAATCTTATTTAATTTATTATAATAAATATTTGTCTTCCTATCTGTATCTCCATACGGACTTAATCCCATTACTTTGTATTCTGAATTATTAACACTAAACCCCAAATAAGCAGTTATTGTCGAATATAACAAACCTAATGAATGTGGGAAATTTATGTGTTTAAGAAGAGTTATTTTATTTTGTTCTCCAATCCCATAAGAAGTTGTAGTCCATTCGCCAACCCCATCTATAGTTATTATAGCTGATTTTCTAAATGGGCTAGGAAAGAAAGATCCAGCAGCATGAGCCATATGATGTTCAATAAATAAAACATTTTTTTTGTATCCCAGCTTTTTTTTAATAGTTTTTAATATCCTTAATTTTTCATTAAACCAGGTAGGCATATTTGAAAGAAAAATTTTATAACTTTTTGGAAAATATTGCAGGTGTTGATATAACAATCTTTCAAATTTTAATAATGGTTTTTCATAAAAAGCAATGTAATCTATATCCTTAATCGTTAAATTTTGGCTTTTAAGACAATATTCTACTGAGTTAACTGGAAAAGAAGTATCATGTTTTTTTCTTGTAAATCTCTCTTCTTGTGCTGCTGCAACAATTTTTCCATCTTTAAGTAATGCGGCCGAAGAGTCATGATAATAACAAGATATTCCTAGAATGTTCATTTTAAAATTGTCTGTAATACTCCTTAAATGACTGAGTAGTTAAATTTAATTCTTCCCAATAACTGTCTTTAGTAATCTTATCATCAATAAACTTTTCTCCTAGAATTCTTGCAAATATTGATGTTAAACCAACCCCTACAAAATAGACAAAAGAGAGTAATAATAAATTTATAATTGATGAAATTAATTCTCCAAACAATTTGCTTCCTTCCATAAATTCATCAAATATTTGTTTTATTCTAGCCATCTTTTAATAAGACCTCCTAACACTAATAAAGAAGCAGTGATTAAAAAAACCTTAAAAATAGGTAGGGGGTATTTAAAAGAAAAAATAAAAAATAGTATGATAGTAAAAATTGTATAAGTGAATAAAAAACCGAGTAATTTTAATGCTTTCATAATTACAAAGATAATAATTACTTTAAAAGTTTATCTTTTGTAATTTTCAAAAGTCATGCAAATTCAATCATTAATCTTTTAAAATACAATTCCTTTCACCTAAGTAGGATGAAAAACAAAATAAAAAAAGTGTTGGTATATTTTCTTATTATCTTCGTTACAATCGCAGTAGGTTTGGCTTTTTTTGAGTATATTAATTATAGAAATGTTTCAAAAATAAATTATTCTTATGTATGGCCTCCGAATTTCGGGTATGTATTTAATCCAGATTCAAGTATTTTTAATGGCATCAGTGGGGAATCTCATTTTACCATTAATAATCTTGGATACAGGGGTGATGAGATTAAAAATCAGGATGATGAATACCGGATTTTAATTGTTGGAGGAAGTACTTCTGAATGTTTATATTTAGATAATAATGAAACTTGGCCTTATCTTTTAATGAGGAAATTAGGCAAAACAATTGATGACAAAAAAGTTGTTACAATGAATATCGGAAAAAGTGGTCATGGTCTTAGAAATAATCTTCTTGCTTTGAAGTATCTTCCAGATTATTATGAGCCTGATTTGATTATTATTTTAACTGGAGCTAATGATGTGTTGTACAAATTAAGTAGAAAAGACTCGTGGCAACCATTTAATGAAAGCGAGTTTGATAATACAGAGAGTTATACTTTTAGTGCATCTTCAGTTTATACCTTAAAATCAACAATAATCTATAAAATTTACAAAGTTATAGATTTAAAATTTAAAAAAATTGAACCTCAAGATGGCATTGGAGAAACTCTTGTTGAGAATAGATTAAAAAGACAAAATGCAGAAAACTGGATAAACGAAATCCCTGATTTAACTCTAACTCTTGAAGATTATGAAAAAAACTTAGAGAGGGTCATAGAATTATCTAAAGAAAAAAATAGCTCTCTGATATTTATGACACAACCTTATCTTTGGAAAGATAACATGACTCGAGAGGAAGACGCAAGTCTTTGGATGACATATGATTTTGGAGATAATTATTATCCTACAAAAACAATGATATACTTTATGGATGAATTTAATAAAATAACTCTCAAAGTATGTGAGAATAATAAAGGTGTTTTTTGTATTGATCTTGAGAAAAAGGTTCCAAAAACATTAGATTACACTTATGACGATATGCATTTTAATGAGAATGGGGCAAATTTTGTAGCTGAAGAAATCTCATCATTTATGAAAGGAAATATGATTGAATTTAAATAACTCCTTTCATGTTTGTAGTTTTTGTTGCTGGACCTTTTTACAGAGTTTACTTGAAGTAGAATCAAGTCCAACTCTCGGTCGGGGCGTTCATACTCTCAGGCATATCCCAGAGCGTCGCTTTTTCTTAAAAAAATTGAAAAAATTGTTTAAAATAAAAATCCTGCACTTTCTACCCCCGGCGTGGGAATTTAATTTAATTTTGTGTGTAAATAACACTTTTAATCTGTTCTATATGAGTCCTCTGGGAAAAACTTATATAACAATTTCCCCCCAAAGAAGACATGGAAAACCTGAAAGAAAAATGTTTGGAACTCGCAAAGTCCTTACCTGATTGGTTTACAGATGTTGCGATAGAAAATATGAAGATTGACTTCGAGTTAAATGAAATTATATCTGAAGGAGATTTAGATGGTTTTTTGGTTTATAATTCAAACAACGGGGCTATTAAGATAATCTGGATCGCAGTAAAGAAAGAGGCTCAGAGGAAGGGGATTGGGACTCGTTTGATTAACAAGTTGATTGCTAAGGCAAAAGAGCTGGGAGTTAAAGAAATAATGGTAGAAACACTCTCTCCAAATCAAGAATATGTCCCATATAATTTAACTAGGGCCTTTTACGAAAAGAATGGCTTCAAAATTAGGAAGATAATCCTTCCAGAAAAAGAAGGTTGGGATGAAATGGTTCTCTATGTCTTGAAATTGTAAAGGATTCTAATTACTATCTTTACCTTGATCAACCTATCACTCCTATCTCGACAATCTTTATAAATCATTTCCATAACACACACAACACCAATGGAAAATCCAACATGGGTTAATATAATTTTAGAATTAGCTGAAGAAGCTGAAAATAAAAATAATAAAGAGAAATCTAAAGATGATAACTAAATTAAAACCAGAGTTGAACCGATTCCCACTGAATATGCCTGTGAGATTATTTGTTCGGTCAGGCCGTCCTAAATCTTATAAACTTCCTTCCCTTTTTTTTACAATGAAACTGTTTAAAACGAACATCGAGAAAGAAGTTTTGAAAAATAATTATTTCAGAAGAGTTTTATTTACAGGAAAATACGAGCAACTATTTGCAATGACACTCAAGCCAAAAGAAGAAATCGGAAATGAGGTTCATAAAAAAGTTGACCAGTTTTTTAGAATTGAACAAGGCGAAGCGAAATTCGTTCTTTTCAACGGAAAGAAAACCTACACTGCAAAGACCGACGATGCGGTAATTGTTCCTGCAGGAACTTGGCATAATGTAATTAACACTTCAAAAACAAAAAAGTTAAAATTATACACTATCTATTCTCCACCAAATCACAAACCGAATACAATACACAAAACAAAAGAAGAAGCCGAGCTGGCAGAACATTAATCTAGTCAAGATTTTTCGCTATCTTTTTTGGGGTTGAATGGAACAAGAAACATTGTCTTTAAATAATTCGCAACCTTTAAAAAATAAACTTCCTTTTAGATACATGGTGATAAAAAATGCCCTTCGATGATGATATTTTTAATGACGATATTGGAGACATCTTAAAAAATTTCTTTGGTAACTCTTCGACAGGAAGAAGCAGAAGAAAAGAACAGGTTATAACAAGTGAAGACGAAGAAAGAACAACTGACTTTGTCGAGGATGAAAAAAAGATTTATCTCATATTCGAACTTCCCGGTTACAGTGAGAAAGATGTTTCTGTTTCAATAAAAGGAAAAGAACTCGTGGTGACCTCTAAAAAAACAAAAACAGATGGCATTCAGGAATATCTTGCTCAAAAACTTAAACAGGGAAACTTTATAAAAAAGATGCTTCCATCTTTTATCAAAACAAAGAATTTTTCTCAAACCATAAGAAACGGAGTTTTGGAAATAACTTTCAATAAATAAAATGCCTAAAGAAAAGATTATCGAACTTGAAATAATTGAATCTCTACAAGAAGATATAGATGAAGGAATAGTT
>JAHJRR010000042.1 GCA_018830685.1 Nanobdellota archaeon | reverse complement strand
TCAGTTAATAGTCCAAAAAAAAATAAATAATCGTGTCTCAGTAAATAAAAATTAACTTGTATGATTTTACCACATTAACTTTCTTCATCAGCGAAGAAAACTTGACAGAGTCTGTTTTCTGAGTCAACCCACTCGAGAGGCAACCAACGAATACAAAATTCAAGATAATGAAAATCTTGTTCGGCTCACCACCGCCTAAAGGCAGTGGATTTCTTTTTCAATTAAAAAATCTTAATCGAAATCCTCTTCGTTTTCTTTCTTGCTCCTTTGCTCGGCTACGAAGAATGCTCTGTTGGATTCTGCTTCGTGTATCTCGCCGTCTTTCTCATACATTGCCGTTGTCGAAGGTAGAGCGAATCTTCCGAGAACTCCGACTTTAGAATAGATTACATATGATAAAACCCTCATTTCCCCCGCCTCAAGTTTTTCAAAATTCCACTCAATTCTCTTGTTCTTCCTGTCAATCTTTACTGGTTGTTCCCCTCCGAAACGCTCGTATACATCAACAAGAGGGGGAAGTCTATCTGTAACATTTACTCTTTCAATATATTTTCTAGCACTAACAAAAACAGATACTTTCAAGGCGAATTCCCCGCCTTTAGCGTGAACAAAATTTATTTTTTTCTTAAGGATTAGATTTGTTCTAGAGTACCTCTTTGTTAAAAGGAATATTGCTAATATGAATATGATTACTATCAAGGGGAATATCCAGTTTGTTCTTACAACAATTTGTTTTGTTTGTCCTGGCTTGATTTCGCTTATCCAAGTATAATAAACCGTTGCTCCTTCTCTTTCAACCATGTCTGGCTTTGGTTCGAAGCTTGTGAAAAGTCGAGGAATTATATTTTTCTTGACGACCGTTTCTGTTTGCTGTATCACGTTTCCATCGTTTGTCTTTTCAATTATCTGGGAATTTATTAGTAAGCCGAATTTGTTGTCAACTGTTGTGACTATATCTTTCTCAATGAATTTTATTATTCCTTCGACGACTCCGCTCGCATCTCCTGCAGTGACCTCTGCGGTTAGCGTGTAGAATCCTGCCATTAATCCACGGAAGTCTTCTTGATTTAAAGCCACATTAAACGTCTTTGTCTCTTGGGAATCTAGAGAAATCTCTTTTTTTAAGGTGAAGAATTGCGAGTCGAATTTAACTTCAAGCTTTTCAAATTTTAAGTTTTCGTTATTCTTTATAGAAACATCGATAGAACTTGATTCGGGGTCTATTTCTGAGGAAAATATTGTGAGTGCGTCTTCGAGTTCAGTAATTTTGAAAGTTAGTGTTCTCTGTTCTTGGGTTCCGTCGTCACCTTTAATGTAGTAGGTGATTGTGTAACTCCCCCTTTTGTTTATTTCTCCAAGAGGTGTTAATTCAAGATTCACGTTTTTTGTTTCGCCTCCAGCTATGAAGAGTGTTTCGGGAGACATCTTGAAGCTCACGACGTTATAGAACTCGAAGTTTCCAGATTGCCCGTTGTTGGTTATGTCCAAATTGAATATTACTGGCTCGTTTGTATCAATCACGAGGACCTCATCAGAACTCAATTTTTGAATATTCACGTTGACTGCAGAAACTAGTGATAAAGAGAGTAGCAATAAAACAAAGAGTAGTATTTTTCTCATCTTAAAGACAGATAAAAATTCTATTTAAGGATTTCGGTAATCAAAAGTCAACATAAAAGATTCATCTCTTTCCTTCTAAATCCAGATAGGCTTTTGCCTGACCTAAGAACTCGTCGCAATCTCCAGCTATCTTTGATTGATATTCGTCGATTCTCGAAGGGATAATCCATTTTTCATACATGCTCCTTAAAGTTTTATTGAATGCACTTGTTTCGAATTTCCCGTCGTAATCTCTTACAATTGTTCCTTTCACTTTGACCTCTGCAGCTCCCTTGTTTGTTTTTATCTTTGCTCCTTCGTGTTCAATTTCAACTTCTGACAATCCAAGAATTATGAATTCAACCTTTATTTCGAATCTGAAATAATCAGTCATGTCATTCTTCCCTTTCCACTCGACCCTTATTTCTTTTGAGTTGCCAGATATTTTTTCGTTGTAAATAGTCTCTTTCATAGTTAGACCCGTTTCCTCTTCAAGCCAATCAAAACAGAATTTGTAGAAATCTTTGAAAGAGAATAATCCGTTGTATTTTATCTTGCTCGAGAAGACCGTCTCTTTTTCTGCCATTATTTATAAATGAAAAACTTATTTAAATATTCTTCGTATTTTGAAAACTTTTGTCCAAGGGAAGAATTTTTATAGTTGTTTTTTGAAGGATGGGAATGACAAAAAAATGCTTGGATGTGGAAACGTTGAGGAAGGAATACGGAAAGATTTTCAGAGAGGCTTTTATGGAAGATCCTTGGTACGACAAGGTCCTTGAGATTGGAAGGAGGAATGTCGATGGCGGTTTATATCTTATCGGAGGGTATGTCCATAGATCAATAATAAAGAAACTTTATGGTACAGATTTTCCAGAAGGAATTGTTGATTTTGATTTCGCTTCAGAGATGCTTTCTAGAACTCCTTACGCTCCAAGAGGATGGAAACACCGAAGAACGTCATTTGGTAATCCGTGCCTTGAAACAGAAGGTTGCAAAGTTGATTTGAACGGTCTGAATAATTTTAAAGATGTTGGATCGCCGACAATTCATGAATTAATAAGAATTGCTCCCATGGATGTACAGATGTTAGCTTGGAATTGCGAGGAAGAAGAGCTGGTCTGTGACCCCCACTACAAGGCCATTCAAGCAATAGATTCAAAAAAGCTGCGAGTTAATAGACTTGACAGACTCAAGACAATAGCTCTTCATAGAGAAGACGAATCTACTGCTAGGTCGATATTGGAAGAGAGAGCTAAGAGTCTCGGATTTAGGGCAGTTTATGAGGATGCAAACGGGTTAAGAAAGAAAGGAAAATCTAAAAGAGGTTTGGGTTTATGCGAAAGAAGGAATCGTTATTCACTACCTCAAGTTTAAACAAGAAGAACAGAGCATAATCTCCTCAACACTGTACAATTCTCCCTTGCATCCGCATTCTTCACAGACTCCATCTCCAGAAGGGATAGAGCAGTCATCGTGACCTCTTTGTATTCTTTTTATTTTCTCAGCTTCCTCTCTTATGAAATCTAATTCTCCGAGTTCTGAATAAGCTTCGGGATAAAATCCTAAGATGTCTTTAATAGTAATCATTCCAACAACCTCGCCATTGTGAACAACAGGTAATCTGTAAAACTTAGATTGTTTTATTTTTTCTAGTGCTTGTTGGAGAGTTGCGGATGATTTTATAGTGATAATCTTCTTTGGAGAGATATCCACAGCCTTTATTTCTGAAAGATCTGTTCTTGAACTCTTGATTAAAGCCCATAAAATATCTTGACCCGAGATAAAACCTGCTAATTTCTTATTGTCTGTAATTATGAGTCCGCCGACCTTTTTTCGCACCATCTTTTTAGCACAATCAAGGATACTTGAATTTATTCCAGTTTGAACGGGATTCCTCGTCATTACATCAGAAACAAGTATATTTCTCATGTTTATAGAGGGTTACTTTACTTATAAATTTTCTGAAAGAGAGATAGACAAGATTAAAACTATTAAATGGAAAGGAGTCTTCTAACTTCGTGGCTTACCTTTTTTTCAAGTTCGGTCTGGGCTAATTCGACTCGAGAGATGGAGTCTTTTAATTCTTCGTAAGATTCAAGGGGTTTTTTTGATTTGAATACATTGCCTCTCCATGTCTCCCCGAAATCAACTTTGTATTTTTTTGCTATTGCTCCAATAACTGTTGCCCATACATAATTATTTGTAAATGATTCATCATATCCCTCGAGTCCTTCCACACTTGTATCAGAGAAATTTCCTTCAGTATCCATCTGGGACCAAACAACAACTCTTTTTGTATGAAGAGGACCGTGACCTGCAGTATATGTTTTATTATCTACCTGTCTTCTTCTTTCCTGATAAATTTGTTCATCAAATCCTCCAAATTCCCTCATTAGAGAAGCTGTGTCATCTAATGTTAAGGATTCTTTAGTGTTCATGAACATTTGAGAAATAAAGCGTATTTAATTATTTCTGTGGTTTAAAATATATTTGATAGCTAAATTTTTAGTTAATTTTTTTAAAGTTACTTGCTCGCTACGCTCGCAAATTTATCTGAGAAATAATAAAAAACAAACGCGGATTTGTGGTTATCTTGGCTTGTCTTGGAATTGGAAGGATTTTTTAAGCAGAAACTATTTGTTGAACAAAATCGCCGGAACACGAAAATTTATAAAATAAAGAAAATAAATAATGTAATGAAATCTAAGTCAAGAGCTTCTGACCCAATTCATTTAATAACAGGAGTTCTGTTAATTTTAGGAGGGTTATTATATATTTTCAGCTTTGGAAGCTGGGGGCTGGTAATTGCCTCAATAGGATTGTTAATAGAGGCAATGAAACAACTAATATGACAACAAATTCAGATATTTTGATAGGAACGGCAGTAGTAATCATAAATCTTATTCCCCTTTTAACAAAGAAATACAAATACCTTTTAGTTACTGCAATCCTTTCGCTAATCCTAATGTATATCGGAATGATGATTTAGTTTCTCCACCATAATAATCCTTATAAAATTAGAACTATTGTTCAGGGGATGACTGACAAATCGGTTGTCCTTATGCCTGAAGATGTTCAGAGATTGCTGGGTAAAGATGCACAGAGAAATAATATCCTGGCGGCGAAGATGGTTGCTGAGATTGTTAAGACGACTTTGGGTCCGAGAGGAATGGATAAGATGCTTGTTTCTTCTACAAATGACATTACTATAACTAATGACGGTGTGACGATTCTCGAAGAGATGGAAATTGAACATCCGGCGGCGAAAATGATGGTGGAAATTGCAAAGACGCAGGAGAGCGAGGTCGGCGACGGGACAACGACTGCGGTGATGCTCGCAGGAAAGCTCCTAGAAAATGCGGAGAAACTTTTGGATAAGAGAATACACCCGACAGTTATCACAAAAGGTTATAGGATTGCCTCTGAGAAAGCTAAAGAGATTCTTCATGACCTGGCTTTGAAAATCACTACCGAGGATGAGGAAGTGTTGAGGCAGATTGCTATGACTGCTATGACCGGGAAAGGTGCTGAGGATGCCAAAGAGATTTTTGCAGACATAGTTGTTAAAGCAGTTAAACAGGTTGAGGAGAATGGATTTGTTGATTTGGATAACATAAAAATAGAGAAATCTAGGGGCGAGGGAATTAGAGATACCGAGTTGATTCAGGGGGTTGTTTTGGATAAGGAAAGGGTTTCTTATGATATGCCGAGTAAAGTTGCTGGCGCAAAAGTTGCACTGATTGATTTTCCACTGGAGATAAAGAATCCTGAGATAGATACTAAAATATCTATTACTTCGCCGGAACAGCTTCAGGGTTTTGTTGTGCAGGAAGAGCGGGTGATTAATGAGCTGGTTGAAAGTGTCAAGAATTCGGGGGCTAATGTTCTTTTCTGTCAGAAGGGAATTGATGATTTTGCACAGTATCTTTTGTCTAAAGAGGGCATTTATGCTTGTAGGAGAGTTGCAAGAAGTGATATGGAGAAAATATCTAAAGCTACAAGAGGTAGAATCGTTAGCAATATAAATGAGTTGAACGAGAGTGTTATTGGAAATGCGGATTCTGTCGAGGAGATTAAGAAGGGAGGGGATGTTTTAACTTACATTAAAGGGTGTCGGAATCCTAAAGCAATTACAATCCTTATCCATGGAGGGACGGAGCATGTTATTGACGAGATAAAGCGAGCTATTACAGATAGTCTTGGTGATGTCGCTTGCGCTTTAAAATCGGGTTTGGTTGTTCCTGGAGGGGGAGCGATTGAGATTGAGCTAGCGAGGAGACTTAGAGAGTTTTCACAAGG
>JAHJRR010000041.1 GCA_018830685.1 Nanobdellota archaeon | reverse complement strand
GTTTTGTCCTTTTCAAAATTAATCTCTTGCCTTTAAGTTGATTTTTGAATTTTAAGGTCATAAGTTAATAAGATTTATCAGAATATAAAAAGTTTTGTATCTAAAGACCCAAAAAGATTATTTCATATAACATTTGGTTAAGGAAAGTTTAGTTTTCCTCTGGAACGGAACGAAGTGAAGTGACGAGCTGAAAACTAAATTTGGGAGAGGACTGCAAGTCCGAACTCTTTAACCATTGTTAAGTCGTGTGAGGCATTTATGCCGAAAGTCTGCAAGACAGCACCGAGAAAAATCTTTGATTTTTTGAAGGAGTTTTTTCTTCTGCGTTAAGAAAATTTAAATCTCCTATTTTGGGTGGGAAGCGCGCGCTTTTTGCTTACTTTTTTCTAAAAAGTAAGTCGTCAAAAAAGGCGAAAATTCTTTCAGAAAGATATTAAAATGGCTTTTTCTTAACTTTTTTATGTCAAACACACTGAAATATGAATTGCCTTTAACTACCTCAACAGGAAGAGCGAGAGTAAAAAGAAGAAAAAATGAATTTGGAGAACCTCTTAAAACAGAAGATAAACTTTCTGAATCGGATTATATTGAATGGCAGATTTCTTATTTTATGCCCTTTGATACTTTGTGGGATAAGTTTAGAGGAATGAAGAAGAATAGACAAAAAAAGAAGGCACTTATTGAAGATTATTTTAGGGAATTTAAGCCAGCTCCTTTAATCCAAGAATTAACTGAATTTTTTGAAGAAACTGAAGAAATTCAAAGAAAAGATTTTAAGGAAAAATTAAAAGAGATATTTGAAAAACACGGACAAATATTAATAATCAAGGAGCATAAAGACAATAAAACTTATGTTATGTATGGGCTTGCAGATTTATTTGAGATGGCTATGACAAATAATGTCATTTCAAAGGAAGAGATAAAAGAACTTTTAGATTTCAATAAAGAAAAAATTGATATTGAAGCCCAATATTCTGTTAAGAGAAAACCATTAAATAAAACGATTTCTGAAAATTTTGAATACTTTGAAGAAAATGCCCCTCTTTTCATAAAAAGAATGAATGATAAATTTTTTACAGAAATACAAATAAAACATAAACAAAGGGCTGTTGGTTATCAAGGAATGGTTTATTTTTGTATTTGGATAAAATCATTAAAAGATAACGGGGGGAAATCACTTATGGGAAGAAAGGCAAACCCTAATGAAAAGGTTATTGCAGAACTATCAAAAGAAGATTTGTTTAATATTGCAAAAACTTTTATGATAACTTCCCAAGACCACGATTGGGATATGAAAACTATTCTAAAAGGAATTATCAAAGATTAATTCTAAAATCTAATAAATCCGCCTTTTTCATTGACTTACTTCCTACCCGAATAGATAAATTTCTAAAATGTTCTTGATTTTTGTTTAATTCCTCAACAACTTTTTCTTTTAAGAGTTTATCATCATTATATTTTTCATTAAAACTAAAAACATAAAACATATCATTCAGAATATCTTCTTTGATATTAATCAAACCCGTTTTTCCAATACTAGAATTGCCAACTCGAACAACTGCTAAAGCATAATCTTTCACATCTTTTTCTTCTGGAATTTTGATTTTTGTTAATATATTTGCTCCAGAAATATTATTTGTTTTGTAATCTCTGTTATACTTAGTTCTTTTGTCAGATAAATAATCTTGTAAATTATGAGTTCCGTTTCCGTTTCCGTTCTTTTTTTTGTATAAGAATGATTGAGGGATAAGTTCTTCTTTCAATAATCTTTCTTTATCTAATACCTCATTGACACAAACACCATCTTCATAAAGCAAGATTGCTTTTTCTTTGTACTCTTCTATATTAGTAAATATGGCAAAACAGCAAGGAATTGGTTCATCGAACCAATTTTTATCATTTTGATAAATAATTATTGTTGAAAATTTATCTAAAACCATTTTTTTAGTTTCTTTGTTTTTATTCCCAATAAAAAAGGATATTGGTAGAACAAAGGCTATGCTAGAATCTTGATTCTTTAAATGTTCGATAGATTTTAAGATAAATGCTTTTTCAATTTGAATCTTTTCTTTTTTTTGCAATTCTTTTGAAAGAAAAGATTTATTTTTATAATTAGAAGGATAAAAATAACTTTCTTTAACATTGTATTTTGTAAATGGTGGATTGCCAATGATTAAATCAAATTTTTCACTTATTTCTAAATCAAAAAAATCTTTTGGGCTTTCTGTTAAAACTTCATCAATTTCACATTCAGAAATATTTTCAAAACCCCTTTTTTCTAATTCTTTAACAAAATTACGAGTTCCAGAAGAAGGTTCTAAAATAGAAGAAGAAAGGGGATAATTCTTATAACCTTGTAATAAATCTAAAACTCTTTTAACAATCTCTTCTTTTGTAAAATATTGTCCTAAAACAAATTTCTTATTTTGCATTGTTATTAGTTGTGTTTCCATTTTAACTCTTTTTCTTAAAATATTAAGGTACCACCCATATATAAATGTTTCGGTACCATAAGATTAATTTTTATTTGAAATTAATCTCTTCTTCATCTTTTTTCAAGCAATAATAAAAACCTGTTGAACTAATCAATACTTCGCATGGAAAACAAATCCTTATTTCCTTAAGTATTTTTTCGGTTAATTTATGAGTCTTTTCGTCATGCTTAAGCCCTTTAGCTTAGTCAAGCTTTTTAGAATCTATTACTCTCCATATTCCTCCTTCGAGAAAATCCCAATTATATCCAGTTACCTTTTCAATTTCTTCTTTACTTCTTCCACAAATCCAACATCTTTTTTCCATTTTATTCCTTTTCAATTATTATCTTCCCTTTTTCAGATTTTATTTTTAACTCTTTATTTAACAAATCAGAATTTTCAACATCTTGTTTAGGAATATTTATGATATATTTAGAATATTCTTTATCACGGACTTTTTTTGACATCACCTTTATTATTTTCATATTTTTTTTAAGGTACCGATGACTTTTAAAGTTTCTCTTGTTTAAATTTATTTATTCTTTCTTTTGCTAAAGCACAATATTTCTCTTCAATTTCAAATCCAATAAATTTTCTATTTGTTAAAATACAGGCAACAGCAGTACTTCCAGAACCAATAAAAGGGTCTAAAATTAAATCCTCTTCTTTTGAAAACATTTTTAATAATTCAGAAATAAAATGTTTTGGTTTTGGGGAAGGGTGATCAATAAATCCTTCGTCTGGCTCCACCATTTTTGAAGGTGTATCGTTAAAAATATCTTTATTCCATTTGATAATTTTAGGACTTCCTTTTTTGAAGACAAAACAAGACATATATTTGCTAAAACCTATTGGGGAGCGAACACTTCCAAGAGGGCAATTTAAAATAAATTGCCAAAAATAAGAAAACGGATTGTTCTTAAAAATCTCTGGAAGCAATTTAGTACTAAAGAAAATTATGATAAATCCATCTTTTTTCAAAACCCTATAACAATCTTGAAGGATTTTATAAAAAACTTTTAGGTCAGCACTATTCTTTATTCCTTCTTTTTTTATTCCATAAGGAGGGTCAGTTAAAATTAAATCTATGCTTTCGTTTGGCAGTTCTTTTATTAAATTTAATGAATCTCCACAAATAATTTTATTTGTCCATTCCTCTTTCATAGAGATAAGTAGGTAAGAGGTTATATAAGATTAATCTCTCTAAATTTTCTTTTAGAAAAATATAAAAATAAGTAGACTATCTAAATATTATGACAAGACAAGTATTCATAAGTTATCAGAATAAAGATAGACATGCAAAAGAGTTATTGAAAGCCCAAGCTCAAAATAAAAAGATGGACATAGAATTTAATGATCAATCTCCAAGTAAACCATTTAGTAGTAAATGGAAAACTCAAATGAAAAGAAGGATTGAAAATTCTTCTGCTACAGTTGTCCCGATTGGTAAAGAAACTTATAAAAGTAAAGCTGTAAATTGGGAAATAGAACAGAGTAGGAAGGCGGGAAATAAAATTATTGGAGTTCAAATTAATCAAGGGCAACATCACAGATTACCCCCCACCATGCGAAAAGGTGAAGAATTGAAAAGATGGAAAATTGATAATATTGCAAGGAGACTCAAAAAAAGAAAATGACAAAGCCAAGAGTTTTCATAAGTTTTGATTTTGATAATGATTCTGATTTAAGAGATTTCTTAGTGGGTCAAGCCAAACATCCGGACAGCCCTTTTGAAATTGAAAATTGGTCTTTGAAAGAACCATTAACTGGAGATTGGAAAGAGAAAATAAAAACAAGAATTAGAAGATGCGAACAAGTTATAGTTTTATGCGGTCATAAAACTGATACTGCGACAGGAGTTGACATAGAATTAAGAATAACTCAGGAAGAAAGAAAACCTTATTTTCTATTGGCTGGAAGAAAAGAGGGAGAAAATAAAAAACCTAAAAGTGCTTCATATTCTGATAAAATGTATAAATGGACATGGGCGAATCTTAAATTATTAATTCAGGGTCAAAGATGACAATTAAAGAAGAAGATATTATTTTAGAACAATACAAATTATATGTTGATACTGCCGAAAAAGTTAGCGATAGGAGACAATCATCAAATAATTTTTATTTAACTTTAAATTCGGTCTTGTTAGCTTTTACAGGATTTTTAACAAGTTTAAATTTTGAGTTTTGGCACATCATTATTGCAGTTGCAGGAATTTGCATCTCATTCCTTTGGTTTTTATCAATAACTTCATTTAGAAAATTAAACAGCGGAAAATTCCAGATTCTTCATAAATTAGAGGAAAAGTTACCAATTAAACTTTTCAAAGATGAATGGGATTGTTTAGGAAAAGGTAAGAAAGTTAGCAAATATATTAAGTTGAGTTTAGTTGAGCAAGGAGTTCCTTTTGTTTTTATGTTGCTTTATGCAATAATAATTATTTTAATGTTCTTAAAATAGAAACTCTAGAATAAAATCAGAAAAATTTGGGCGAAGCCTTTTATCCTCTGTTAGAAAAAGTGCGAAGCATTTTTTGAGTTTTCGTTGGTCGGATAAAAGAAGTTTTTCTGCTTGACGAAGTCAAGACAAAATGTGCGAAGCACCAAGGCGGCTCACTTTTTTATTAACAACAATTTCTACAATTTAGGGGCGGGTGGTCGGGGGTTTTAAAGTGTCCTCTTTACTAACTTTTACATTTTAGTTTGGGCTCACGATTGAGTTGAACATGCTGGAAGACCAAATTAAGTTGAGTTTGTGTACTTTTGGAGGATGTAAACATAAATCTTCACCCTTCAATAACCGTTCCCCTAAACTTCTTTCCACGCAGAACATTTTCAAGGTCTTTCAAATTTTGACCGAGAATGTAAGTG
>JAHJRR010000040.1 GCA_018830685.1 Nanobdellota archaeon | reverse complement strand
CCAAAGGTTCTTTCTATTTTTTCTCTCAAAACTGAAAGTGATTCGATAAACTTTAAGTCTAAATTACCAAGCAGAAGGATGTCTATATCATTAAAGTTTCCTTTCTTCAAAACACTTCCAAAAAGAACAATTGCCTTAATTTTTATTTTATCAACCTTAGAGATAAAAACCTGTAAAACCAGCTTAACAAAAGGGTCAAGAGATTTAAATGCAATTGAATCAAGATAATATTTAAACTGCAAAGTGTAATTATCTATAATTAAAGAAACTAGTTTTTGATTTCCACTAGCCCTAATATTTATTGTCCCTTGATTTTTCAGTAACTTTATAGAATCAAAAGCCGAATTTCTCCCCGTTTTAGTTTCTTTAATAATCTGCTCTATCGTTTTCTCCTGCCTGCTATAAAGAAGATTTTCCATAATTTTTAATGTACTTTTCTGATATTTCATTGTACTATTTTAATACTTATAAGTACTTTTTTAATATTTATAAACTTACCTATTTCTCATTTAAGTACAACACTCCGAACTGTGCACGTCCATCCGGCGGGCGTATTGCTCACAGCGTCGACGAAAAACGTCGACGTGTCGACCGTCGCGACGTCAGAAACAGAATCCCAAAAATAAGTATTATGTGCAACAATTCCGTTAGCTATAAAGTTATACATGTTTTCAATCGCCAAATCATAACCATGCCTTAGTAGATATTGTTCAATGCTCACAATCTTTTCCCACTTAATTCCTCTATCACTGTCCGGCACAGCAATTTCATCACCAACTTTTAAATCCCGAACTTCAATCCATTTAGAAGAAACATTTAAATAACCTAAATAATCTCCATTATTCATGGAAATTAAAATTGAATTGCCTAATGAATTAAAAGAACAAATAGAAATATCAGGAGTTAAATTATCTCTACTACTACAAAGATTAGTCAAACATCTTGAAGAAGAAAGAGAAATGATTGATTGGTCTGTTAAATTACAAAGAGCATCAAGGCATGGCAGGTATGATGAGTTAAAGGCAAAAGGATTAATATGAATGGAATTTGTCGTTGATTCAAATGTATTATTTACTTTTTTCTGGAAAGATTCATTTACAAAAGGAATATTAGTTGACCAAGATTTTGAGTTCTTTGCTCCAGAATTAGCATTAGATGAAATCAAAAGAAATTCCAAAGACATATCCCTAAAAACAGGAATTTCCAAGAAAGAATTCAGAGACTTACTAAGAAAGTTAGCAATATTTATAGAGTTTGTTCCCATTGATGAATATAAAGAATTTTTACCTAAAGTAGAAACCATCTCACATAAGAATGATGTTGATTTTGCAGCACTTGCATTAAAATTAAAATGCAAGGTATGGTCCAATGACCCGCATCTCAAAGAGCAATCATTAGTTAAAGTATTTACTACAAATGAATTCATTAAAGAATTTCTCAAAGAATAATCTAAAGCGTCTTCACTTTGATTAGGATTCAACTCAGTCAAATAAGGATGCTCCGCCGTCGTGTTAATGCTCCTTCCACTTTTAGTAGTCATCTCGTAAATCGCCTTCTCCCCCATATCAAGCAACTCAATAACTTTGTTTGAAACAATCTCTCCAGTTCCCTCATCAAGAGATAATACTTCTTCACCAGCTTTAATGTCCTTAATTTCTTTCTTTGTTCCATCCGCCATAGAAATCAAAGAATCTTCCGCAACACAAAGCCCCGTCACGTTCGCATCGCCCGCAACGTTCAAAAGATTCTGCGGTGTCGTCGTCCCAATCCCAACAAAAGTCCCATTATCATAAATCAAAGAATCACCAAGTTGCGAACCAGATAACCACTTTGAAACATAATTTGTAGTTCCCGCTCCCGTCGTATTCCCATTTACAACAGTTCCATTTATCAAAAAGTTATATGCGTTAACATTTCCCGTCACCGTCACCGTGTCCTCCGTCGAATCCCCGAGATACGTGTTGTGCGCTACAATTCCATTAGCAATAAAGTTATGCGTTCCTTCAATCGCCAAAT
>JAHJRR010000039.1 GCA_018830685.1 Nanobdellota archaeon | reverse complement strand
TGGGAGATTCATTTGACTTCGTTATTATTTTCCGTGAACTCGCTCGTCGAACTGCGAGGACACCAAGGTTTCCTTCGCTTAATCTTCCTTTAATTTTGGCTCATGGCTGATGGTTCTCATCCAAAACGACCTCGGCAGGACTCGAACCTACGACATCGTGATTTCTTCGCGATACGTTCGGGAAGAACGTAAGGATGAATATCCTTGCATAACAGTCACGCGCTCTACCAGCTGAGCTACGAGGTCTTAAACATCTTAGAATAAATTCGCTTTTAAATTTTCCCACTTGCTATTTTTTAGCTTCTTTTAGTCCTAGGTCTTCAATTGGTTGAACTCTCTGTTTTTCTAGGTTAGAATATACATTTGATTGTTTCGAGCCCTTTATTATTGAAATTAATGCGTCTTGAGCGTTCTTTATGAATTCGGCATCTCCGATTATCCCTACCTGATTTTCTTTTATTTCAAAATAGCACCCAGTTAAATCTGAAAGTGTTTTGAGGGTTTTACCGTTTCTTCCGATAATTCTTGCTCTTATTCTTTCTAGGTCTTTTCTCGTTGTATGGTTTTTTATATTGATTATTTCAAGCATGTAATCTTCCTCTTTTAGGAGAAGGGCCGTGGAAAAAGGGAACCCTATTTCCAGTGCTTCAATTACTTTTTCTGCGATGTATTCGTCTTCTGCTTCACCAGTTACAAAAACTTCTTTTCCCCTGTTTTCTATTTTCACGTTTAGAGTTTTCTCTAGCTTCTTTCTATTCTTTGTGATTCTCTGGATTTTTTCTATTATTATTCTTTCCATACTAATCGAAAACGTCTTCCGGTCTAAGATTTGTTGATTTAATTATTTGGTTTAGGGTGCCCTTTTTCAATTTGTTATGGTTTGGAATGGTGATTTTTATAGTTTTATCACCAATATTTTTTTCAAGTCTTATATGAGATCCTCTTTGTCTTGTTGCAACGAAACCAAACTTCCTAAGTTTTTTGATTAATTCTTTTCCAGAAATCTGCGGAAGTTTCATATTGTAATTATTTCTGTCCTAGCATTATTACTATAGATTACTAATTCATTTTCATTAGGTTCGAGATACAATTTTATTGCTTCTTTTATATTGGACAGGGTTTCTTCCACAGTTTCTCCTTCTGATATGCAACCCTGCAATGATGGCACATAAACTGTATAACCGCCTTCATTCTGTTCTTCAAGTATTATTTTTATTTCCATTTTTTTATAAGTGGTGCAAGATTTAAAAAGTTTTGTATATGCTTTGTAAGACAATTATATTTTTATAGATTGATAGAGTATTAATTTTATGGGTAAAGATGGATTTATGGATTCAGATGCGTGCGAAAATGCAGCGAGGAAAGTGTGTGAAGGTTATTTGGAATTGGTTACACAAATTGATGATTCAGAGATGACAGAAATGACGGCATATTTAACAAGACTGCATCTCACAAACACTTTACAAGGGGGGATTTCATATAGATATAAACCTTTTCCAGAAGAGGCGATAAATAAATTCCATAAAGTTTGGAAATCTTATGCACAAAAATTTAGAGAATTAGCCAGAGAACAAAAATCAAGAGGTTATTAACTTAAAACTCCAAACTCTCTGTCTTAAGATAGCCGTTTTGTTTTAACCACGCGACTTGGTTTGGTCTGTATTTGTATAGAACGTCTCCACGGTCTTTGTTGAGTTCCCACATCTTTATTATGACTACGTCTCCAGGTCGGAGCCAGAGGCCTCTCTTTAGTCTCCCAGGGACTCTGCAGTTTCTTTTTTTTCCGTCGAAACAGTCGATGAGCATCTTGTTCCCACCGTATCTTTGTTCGAGAATTCCCATTACTTCATCTTTTCCTGGAAGTTTTACTCTTGTGATTTTTTCTTCTTCTTGTGGTGGTTGTGGTCTTGCCATGATTATTTTAAAGAGGATTGTTTTATAAGGTTATCTGGTTGGAAATTTTTATTTAGATGTTTGATATATTTTTTATTAAATAGAAGATTACCGCTCGGCTTTGTCTCGCGATTGATGCAAAAATAACTTAAACAGCAGATTTATGATTATTTCTGGTTTGATTCATTAAAAAAATTAATTATTAAATTGAAATTGTTTTCAGAGGAGAATGAGTGCGAAAGGGATGTTTTGTATCTCATTTATATTTTCTTTGGTGATTA
>JAHJRR010000038.1 GCA_018830685.1 Nanobdellota archaeon | reverse complement strand
TCACCAAGATATGAAAGCGAAAGACATTTATTTGAGAATGTTCTTATTACATTGCTCATGGTTTCTATGAGCAGTAGGGCTCTGCCCTACTTTAATATTTCTTTAAATTGAAGAGTTATGAAAAGTCATCGGAGATACTCAGTCATTGCACCCAGAGGAGGTTGAATATGATTAATCTTTCCTTTCACTCCTTTTATACCTGGAGTCATTATTAAAACTCTTTTAGCCATTCTAGATTGGAGAAATAATCATATTCTCCTTAAATTCTTCTCTGGATAATAAAGGAACAGAATCTTCGATTGGTTTTCCAAATCCAGCTTTAGGTATAATTTTTTCTCCGTGTTTTAATTCAACACTACATACAATGGGTCCCTCGTAATTTAGAACTTCTCTTATTTTATCTCTCATTTCTCTATGATTATTTATCTGTGCAGTGGGTGCTCCATAAGCTTCTGCTACTTTTAATAAGTCTGCATTTCCAAGACCTCCCTCAAAACAAGTAGCCTTATACCTAGACCCAAACAAAACATCTTGAAACCCTTTTATTATTCCATATTCATGGTTGTTTATTAGGAATGTCTTAACAGGAAGATCATGCCTAACAATTGTCTCTAATTCATGTATTCCCATTTTTAATCCACCGTCTCCAACAATACAAGTCACAGGCCCTTTTTTAGAAGCTAATGAGGCCCCTATTGCTGCTTGGGGGGCATATCCCATGGGAGAATGACCAAAAGCAGAAAAAAGTCGTTGACCCTCTTTTACTTTCCATCCTTGCATTGTCCAGGTTAAATTTCCTCCAGCATCAGGAATAATTATGTCCCCTTCTTTTGATTCATCTGAAAGTGCATCAATAAAAACATAAGGATTCACCTTATCGTCTTGATTAAAATATTCTGGTAAACAAATTGGATATTTTTCCTTCCAAGTATTTATTCTCTTTTTCCATTCCGAAGTATCTCTAGTTGGAAGATCTTTTTTCTCAATTGAATCTAGAAAATCATTTATATCATAAGGCATATCTACATCAATCACCATCCCTTTTCCTTTGTAAAGCTCATCCCTATCTACATCTAAAACTACTTTTTTTGCACCTCTCGCAAAGGTCTCTCGTTTTGCTCCTGTTTGTCGCGTATCTAATCTTGAACCCAAACTTATCATCAAATCTGAATTTTGAACTGCAAAATTTCCTGCCCTTCCATGAGAAACCCCAAAACCTCCAACAAATAAAGGGTCGTCGTGAGGGAGTACATCCATCGCCCCCCAGCTTGAGATAACAGGTATTTCTAGTCTTTCAATTAGGTCCCTTGTTCTCTTTTGAGCTCTTCCGATTTTCACTCCTGCACCAAGAATAAGAACGGGTCTTTCTGCACTTCTGATTAAATCAATTGTTTGATTAACCTTTTGGTCTAATAAATCATAATCTACTTCTCGTTTTGGAGCATCATATGATTCTAAATCTTGTTCATCCATTTCCGCCATTTGTGTATTAAAAGGTAAATCTAATAAAACAGGGCCTGGCCTTCCTGATCTAGCAAGATGAATTGATTTTTCTAATTCATATCTTATTGTTTTTGAATTATCTACTCTAACTGCATATTTTGTTATGGGCTCTGCCATCCGGACGACATCTGTTTCTTGAAATCCGAGTTGTCTTGGACCTCCTTTCCAGGTAGATTCGTTCGGATTGACTTGCCCGGTGATACATACCATTGGAATAGAATCGAAATATGCACAACCAATCCCATTGAGTAAGTTTATTGCTCCTGGGCCACTTGTTGCTAAAGCCACCCCTAAATTTTGAGTAATTCTAGAATATGCTTCTGCGGCAGTAGCCGCCCCCTGTTCTTGAGCGGTGCAAATAAGCTCTAAATTTTTACTTGGGTCGAAAGCATCTATCATTGGAGCGATAACGCCCCCAGTAATCCCAAATGCATACTCTATCCCATCTTCTTTGAAGTGATTTAAAATATATTCAGATGTTTTCATCTTTTTGAGATGAGCAATCTAATTTAAAAAGATTTGTATAAAAAAAAAGTATATATTGATAGAACAGTAAAATTTATTAACTGATTCTGGGGGAAGACAATATGACTCTAGAAAATAAAAAGGTTTTAGTCACAGGAGGAAACAGTTATCTTGGAAGATTTTTAGTCGAAGAGTTAGAAAAAAAAGGGGCGAAAATTAATATTTCTCGTTCTAGAGACTATGATTTAACCACGGAAGATGCTGTCGCAAGACTCTTTGAGGATTCAACCCCTCAAGTAGTCATGCACCTTGCAGTAGATTGCGGGGGATTTAAGTATAAAAAAGAAAATCCAGGGAGTATGTTTTTCAGAAACATCATGATGAATACCTTAGTTCAGGAATATTC
>JAHJRR010000037.1 GCA_018830685.1 Nanobdellota archaeon | reverse complement strand
TCACCAAGATATGAAAGCGAAAGACATTTATTTGAGAATGTTCTTATTACATTGCTCATGGTTTCTATGAGCAGTAGGGCTCTGCCCTACTTTAATATTTCTTTAAATTGAAGAGTTATGAAAAGTCATCGGAGATACTCATGCTTTCTGGAACCCCACTTTCTTAATCATCTCTAATACTTTTTCAATAGCATCTTCCATAGGGACTCTGAGAATTAACATAATTAATATTCCCATAACTCTCGTTTGTTGGATGGTGATCAATATTTATAATCTCTAAATCTCCCGCAATTTTCCGAATATCTTTTTCTGGACAACACGTAAGGGAAGATCCATGATCTAATAAGAGCAAAATATCAAATTCTGAAAGATCAATATCTTCTATACCTTTTCCAAAGAGAACCTCTCTTGCAAAAGAAAATTCTTTCAAGTTTTCACTCAAGCTATCCTTACTGATAACTGTAACCTTCTTTCCTTCTCTCTCTAGGACATACTTCATTGCAGCACAACTACCAAAACTATCTCCATCTGGTTTTGGATGAAGCGGAATAAGAATTCTTTCGCTTTCCATGAGCCTATCCCAAATTTCCTTAAATGTGTTATTCTTATTTCCCCTTTTGTTCTTGAACCTTAGTTTCCGAAATCAGCCTTGAGCCTAACCTAAAGGAGGGGTTGATAAAGGGAACCTTTGGTTCCCTTTATGCGGGAAGAAGGATTCGAACCTTCGTAAGCACTAAGCTACGAGAGCCTTAATCTCGCCCGTTTGACCACTCCGGCATTCCCGCAAATTAATCTTCCAATAATAAAAAATAGGTCGAGTTTTAAATTTTACTAGGCCTTACCTATTGTCTTGGAAAAATTATCAAGATCCTTTTTCAAGGCACCAATAGAATTAACAAAAATATCTCCCACAGGCATCTGCCCAAAACTCTCCAGAGTCAAAACAATATCTCCGGTGGTCTCCACTTCTGCAAGCTTCCTATTTTTTTTAGCAACACCTTCACAAACGTCAAGAACTTCCTTTTTCTTATCATCAACCAAAACGATTTTATTTCCTTTAGTTTGAATCTCATTAGCAAGATTAAGGTTTGCTATCTCTTGAGAAAGATCTTTGTCAAGAGATATCTCCGAGACATGTCTATAATACATCATTCCAGGAGAGAACTTTGCATGCTCTGCACCTGTGCCTGATACCACCGTAGCACTCAGATGAATCTCTTGTCCGGCAGACAAGATTGTCAAAGGTATATTATCATAAACAACTTTTGGATTTCCCACAAGATCTCCAGAGTATACGCTCCCCTCTCTTTTTACATCCATCTTAAGCTCCATCTTTTTCTTAGCACCCTTCTCCATTTTCAATGGAACAAGACCAATTCTATGTGCAAAAGTTTCATCATAAAGAGCAGAATCATTCTTAGAAATCTCCACCTCATCAACAGCAAGAGTCGGAACGTGATTAATATACCGCCTAATAGCATTAGCAATGGTCTCATCCATCTCTGCAGCGAATACGACCTGATTATCCGTTTGTTCTATCTTTTTCATTTTAATATTTTGTTTAAACTACTTTTAAATGTAACTAAGGCCTTCTTCCTCTTCGACCACCCTTAATCTTGGGTCCTCCACGAGCGAATTTTGTAGTATCAAGAATGTTAACAACCTTAATACCTTCTCTAGAGATACTCTTAACTAGGGCATTCGCACCAGGACCCGGTGCAGGTGCACCCGTCTTAGCCCTAACTCTAAAGTATAGTGAATCAACACCTTTCTCTTTAAGCTCTTCAGCAACTCTCTTCGCAATGAACATAGCTATTGTGGGATTAGCCTTAAGTCTTCCGTGCTTGGTTACCATACCCCCCGTAACCTTTGTAAGTGTTCTACCAGAAACATCTGTTGCATGAACAATTGTATTATTAAATGAAGTGTAAATATTCAAAACGGCCTCTGCACCAATTCTTTCTTTTGGCTGACTCTTTGAAGAAGCACTTTCTTTACCCTCTTCTACAACCGTCTCTTTAGGCATTTTTTCTTGAAGGGTATCCATCTTATTGAACCTCTCCTGCATTTACTTTTTTAGCAATAACTTTCACATTATTTTTCAAGAAGATTTGATTCTCCATCTCAACGGGAACAACATGGGAGGGACTATCAACTACATGATCTTTAATAAAAACTTTTCGATGAGTTATAAGTTGCCTAGCACTTTTAGGTGTAGAAGCAAACTTCTTCCTGAAAACAAATGTCTGAAGTCTTCTCTCCAAGAAATCTTTCTTATCTAATGAAAGAACATCTGAAATAGAATCCACTTTAAAACCAGTCTTCCTCAAACGAACGAAAAGAGCCTCTTTCTCGTTCTCACCTGCAGGAATAAGCTTCTTGGCCTTCTCTCTAATTGTTTTTATCACTGATTCTGCTCTCCAAATCTCTTTCTTATTTTTCAAACCAAACTCCTCCTTAATCTTACTTTCTTCTTCGAATCTTACTTTCTCAAAAGGCTTCTTTGGTCGAGAGTACTGTTTATGTTTTCTCTTCATTTTTTACCACCCCTATTATACTCATTGTTATGTTCCTTGTTTTGCTCCTTCTTTTTAATTCCAACTCCCCTCTTCCTATTAGTCCTAAAATTACTCCTCGTTCGCTGACCTCTTAATGGGAGACCTGCACCGTGCCTAATACCTCTATAACTTTTTATCTTCTTAAGTCTCTTAACATCAAATTCATTTCTGAACATAAGGTCCGAACCAAGAAGGTGCTTATCCTCTCCAGTTTCAAAATCAAATCTTCTGTTGAGTATAAATGTAGGAACCTTTGGATTTTTAGTAAAATCTGTAATCTTACCAATCTCATCCGGACTCAATGAACCAATTTTTCTTGTTTCTTCAATCTTAAGAACTTTACATACGGCATTAGCAAATCCCCATGAAATTCCTTTTATCTTAGCCAAACCTGCGCCAACTCTTGTACTTCCTTCAATGTCTTTAGAAAGAATTCTAATAACTCTATCTTCACGATTCTCGGTTTCACTAGGTTGTTTCTTCATTACTTCCACATTTACTGGTTTTTCTTGTTCCATTTTATTGTACAAACAAATTTTGTCTTTCCATTTCTGTCAATTCCTGAATGATTCGTTTCTCGACGGCCTTTTTTGGATCAGGAAGATTTGGAATTCTTTTCTTCATATCTTCGAAGTTTTTGAACAGTTCTTCCTTCCTCTTAGTAAGAATCTCATTCATGTGTTTCTTTCCAAAACCTGGCAAAAGTTCAATCTGATGAACTCTCTTGTTTATGGCTTCAGAACGGTTGAAAAATTCAACGAACCTTTCCTCATGCTCGCCAACCATTTTTTCTACAAATTCTTTTAACTGATTCTTTGCAGATTCAGTAACCTTCTCACGATGAAGTCTTCCAAGTATGTAATAAACTTTGTCTCTCTTACCTTCCCCGATGTAGACTCTTTCCCCACTCTCCAAGGAAACTCCTCTTCGAGGAACTATTTCCAAGAGCGTAAGATTCTGTTCTCCGATGGCCTGCGCTATCGGCATGATTTTCTTCTCCAAGGGGTAACCATTTGGGAGATACTCCAAGACTATTGCATACTCTTCTTTCGCCATATTTATCGGACATTTTTATATGAAAAAAGTCCATTGTTTAATTTCTTACTTGAATTTTTTAACTGTTTGTAATATACTATTTGCTTCATCTTCGCTTACTCTTGAATCCTCAAAAATTTTATTTAGACTATCTTGATCTTCGGGCATAAGATCAACAATCTTCACAGCATGCTCCGGTCTTAATCGAATCAGATTCAAATCTTCTAATTCTTTTCTCAACTCCTCGGCCTTTTTTGAATCCATCTTAGTGAATTTTTTTATGAACTTCTTCATTTCAACTTCAAAATCTGTCTCATCAGAGATATACTGCGCGGACTCTGACATGCTCAATGGAACTCTATTGTTAATCATTTTACTTTTTCCTGCACTTCTATTTTTTTAAGGTGAACTGGTTGAATTATGTATATCTTCTCCTTATTAAGGTCTGAGAGTTTCACAAGATAAAATCTTCCTCGTTTACCATCGATAAAACCCGTTCTTCCCTGAAGCCTCTCTGGGAAACTTGAACAAACTGCCCTCTCCCTTACAATAGCAACAGACTCTCCCTTGCCAAATTCTTGAAAGTACTTACTAAGCGAAATCTTACCTTTAGCCCGCATGCTCTTAGTTCGCTTAGTCATAATTTACTCAAATTTATCCTATTTAAAAAACTATCTTTTGGAGATTTCTCATCTATTTCTTGAATTTTAAAGATATTTTATCAAGAAGAATTATGTTCTCTAGAATTATCTCCAATATTAGTCGAAACAAGGTCTCCCTTGCTCCGTGCTTCCTCCATATTCTTGACAATAGCGTTAAACATCTTCTCGCCCCAAACGCCTATTCCACACCTGGAACAAAAATCAATCACACTTTCTTGAGGAATTTCAATTTTGCAATAAATACATCTCTTGTTCATAACCATTCTCCAATTTATGTTATTAATCCACGGAGTTTTTAAAGATTTGTTCTCACTCGACTACAATAATCTTAATCTCTTTTATATAAAAAATATATGCCAGAAATATTTTCCGATGAGGCAAGAAAGAGATTAAATATGGACTTCTATTCTGCTTCAAGTTCTGTCCCCATTCTCTATTCTGAATAACTAAGCACAAGCTTTAAAAATAGTATTAGTGGTTTATTATTATGATAATCCCTGTAAGATGTTTCAGTTGCGGAAAACCTATAGCTCAACTTTGGGAAGAGTTCAAAAAACGAGTAGCAGAAGGAGAAAAATCAGGAAAAATTCTAGATGAGATAAGTCTTGAAAGATACTGTTGCAGGTCGATGTTCCTCGGACAAGAAGACTATCTTGAACTAATCAGTCACTTCAAGAAGAGTTAAGTTTCCATCGAGAAATATTATCGCACTTCTTACATTTCACAATCTTAGATCCTTTCTTAATTCTTATTTCAGAATTGCCTGAGTTAAATACAGAAAAACATTTTTTACAGAAGAGTTTTTTCTTTGTACCCAAAGAGACATTGCTTCCCATTGCCATCCTTTTAATTTTCCTTATCTCTGAAGGAGTCTTCCCTCGAAGCTTCTCAAAAAATCGTTCAATCTTTTTAGAAACAACCTTCTTAGAATCACCCTTAGCCATCTTGTGAAAAACCAAACAGAATTATTAAGTCTTTCTTAGAAAATAAGTGAAGACAACACCAATGCTTCGCATCTTGTGGGATACTAACACAAATGGCGTAGGAAGCTTGACTTCTGTGTTCGGAATGGGAACAGGTATTACCAACCTACTATGATCGTCTTCATAAAAGACACAAATTTCCATTTTATAAACCTTTTTATATTCACAAAATTTGATAATTTAAATC
>JAHJRR010000036.1 GCA_018830685.1 Nanobdellota archaeon | reverse complement strand
TCACCAAGATATGAAAGCGAAAGACATTTATTTGAGAATGTTCTTATTACATTGCTCATGGTTTCTATGAGCAGTAGGGCTCTGCCCTACTTTAATATTTCTTTAAATTGAAGAGTTATGAAAAGTCATCGGAGATACTCGTATTGAATCAAGTTCTGTTTTCAGAAGGTATTTTCAGCTATTTTCTCTGGTTGTCACTTAATAATGAATAAATATAGAAAGGTTTAAAAGATAAGAATTATATTGGATATTAGAAAATGAGATTCCTTAATATACTAGATGATAAAGAAAGATTTGTAATGCTACGTTCTTACAATGATGGAACTGATGGACAAGATAATAGTCACGCTTTTAGCTATCTTTATAGTAGAAAATTCTACAAAGAACTAGGGGATGTTATGGGTTTGGAGAAAGAATTCTTGGATGATTACGATACAAGGGAGGATTAATCCACCTCTATTCCTTTGTTCCTCTTTATTTCCGCAATTTCTTGAAGAGCCAAAATTTCTTTTGAAGACAGTAAATCTTTATTTTTTCTAAAATTCTTAAATTGTGATGATGATATGTTGCTGTAGGCGAAGTTTACTTCTTTCATTCTTCTCTCGAAATTTATTCCAGGTATTGAGATTGCGAGTTCTTGCCCTTCGTGCGCTTCTTCAACAGATTTATTTTCCGCCTGCAGATTTTTTATGTGTCCGATGTCTTCCCCTTTTTCATCTATGAGGCTCATTCTTGGAACAATTCTGCCTGCTTCAATCTTAATTCCAAAAATTGCAGGACTAGTGTTTCTAAATACATGTTGGTGAAGAATTTTTATTTTTGTTATTGGTGTTAAACCAAGAAGTCGTGTCTTTTCAATTTCTTTTCTTCGGTTTTCTCGGAACTCTTTTACGTTTTCTATAAGCTTGTAAATTACTTCGTCTGTGATGATTTTTATTTTCTCGTTGCTGTTTAGGAAATCATTGATATCCTCATCATTGAACACGTTAAACCCAATGATAATTGCATTGAGTTCGTTTATCTTGATGTTCGCCTTTGCTGAGATTACATCAGACTTGTTTATATTTCCGATTCCTGCCTTGACTACGGGAATCCCTTCTTGTTTTAAAAGAGTAAGGAGCGCCTCTAGGCTTCCAAGAGAATCTGCTTTTGCAATTATTCCTTCCTTACCTATCTTTATATTCTCTATAATTTGTTGTTTGAAAATTTCTTTTATCTCTTCTTTGTTTTCTCTATAGATGATGAATGGCATTCCAGGAAGAATCTCTGCTTTACCAGAGATTTGCATCCTCAGTCCTGTTGCGGCCGTGACTTTATCCTTTGGTTCGAACTTTGCAGAGAGGGGTCGTATTTCCTCTAGAACTCTTACTTTTCCAATTATTGGTTCCTCTTCAGGATTAAGGGTTGCGATTGCTATTTCTTCTCCTTTAGAGAAACTTCCATCATATAGGATTGACTCTAAGTAGAGATTGTCCTTATCCTTTTTTATCTCAAGAATTATTCCTTTTGCATCCTTTCCGAGTGCTATTCTGCCTCCAAGATATTTTTGGCTTAGTCCACAGAGCATCATAATTAATTCTTGGATTCCTTCTTTTGTTCTAGCAGAACATGGGACTAAAGCAATCTTTTTTGTGAAATCTTTCACGTTGAAAAAGAGATCCGAGTCGAATCCATGGCTCTGTAATGCACCCATAAAAGTCATATATCTCTCGTCGAAAGTCTGTTTTGCATTTGGAGATTGAGATTCAATGCTTTCTTTGATTCCCTTATCTATTTGGGTTTTCCATCCCGAGATGTTATCTATTTTATTCAATGCTATTAGGAAAGGAGTCTTGTTATGTTTGAGAATTTGTATGACTTCTGCAGTTTGGGGTTTTATTCCTTCATTTATATCTACAACTAAGACTGCTAGATCTGCTAGTCCTCCGCCACGCTTTCTAAGATTAGTGAATGCGGCGTGGCCTGGCGTGTCGATGAAGAGAAATCCAGGTATTGTTAGATTAATACTACTTGTTTCTAAGAGAGGACAAGTAGATCTTAGTTTTTCTGCAGGATAGAACGTGAAAGATATCTTTTGAGTAATTCCTCCTGCCTCTCCTTCCTGGACAGAGCTACCTCTAAGAGAGTCCAAGATACTTGTTTTCCCGTGATCAACGTGTCCGCAGACTGTTACTATGGGAGATTTTATTGTTATTGGTTCCATGAGAAAGAGAGACAGAATTGAGTTAAAAAGGTTTTTACTTTGGAAAAAGGGAGCTCGTAATTAACTGGTAAAATCATGCAGATTCTTGTTAACTTAATGGGGGTTCTAGTCAATAGAGGTTTCATAAACATAAAGCTCTTCAAAGAATAGTTTATTGGTTTCTAGACATTTAAACTTGTAATTGTTTTCTTGGAGAATTTTATCGACTCGTTCTCTGCCTGTTAGTGAGCTGAATAATATGAGAATTTTTCCGTTTGGATTTAGATGTGCTCTTGCTTGAATGAGGAATTTCTTTATAATCTCGTATCCGTGGGTTCCCCCGGTTGTTATTTTTTCTGATTCGGCGTCTTCGTCTTTTGTTTTTGGAAGATATGGTGGATTAAAGATAATTAGGTCAAATTTTTCTGATATATTTGAGAATAAATCTGAGTGTCTTGTGTTAATTCCTTTCTGTTTTACGTTATTAACTGCCTCTTGGTTTACGTCTACGGCGAGAACGCTTTTTGCTCCAGTGGCGAGGGCGACTTCGGCGAGGATGCCCGAGCCAGTACCCATATCTAGAGCGCTTTTGCCCTCGGCAAACTGTTTAACGGATTTTTCAATCAAAAAAGAATCTTCAGCCGGTTCGTAAATCATTTTAGAAAGATAATTAGAAAAGGGCGTCCGAAGCCAGCAAACGGGTAATCCGAAGACCATCCATTTAACTGATTATTCCGCCCCTCCTAATCAATTAAACATGTTATGAATTGAGTATTTTTAAATGTTTTCATCCTTGGAAATTA
>JAHJRR010000035.1 GCA_018830685.1 Nanobdellota archaeon | reverse complement strand
TGCGGAGATTGTTTCTGATATGAAGAGCAATATGTCTTTCTTGGCACCGCTTCTTTCTGGAGTTGTTGTGGGTTTGGCCTCGATGATTACTGCGATACTCATAAAATTAGATTTGTCTCAGTTAGGTTCTGAAGGGGTTCCTGGGAGTTTGTCTGGACTTGTTGGTCCTGGTGGAATATTCCAAATTGCAGATTTGATACCTCCATATTTCCTTCAGATAATAATTGGAATTTATTTGATTCAAATAATTTTCATTCTTACGAGGACGCTTGTTGTAATTGATTCTGGTGAAGATGGAGTGCAGAAAACATTCAAGACTGGAAGTAATTTGTCCGCGGGAATGATTTTTTATTTTGTGACATCGCTTCTTGCTACAATTGCTTTGTTTGTTTTGGTTAGTATTGTGTTGGGAGGAGCGGTTTAGGTTGTGAGCGGAGCGAGTGGATTTTTGAGATTTAATAATTTTTATTCTGCTTCGCTTTTAAAGTAATTCAAAACCCTATTTTTGATATCTTGGTAAAAATCAAGGGGGAGTGCTCTTGTTCCATTATCTCTAACCCAATCTCTTGCAGGGCAATGGTAATTCATCTCCCCCTCTATTGTTTTTATCTTGCCCTCAGCACGTTTATAATTCTCGCTTTTCTTCCAAACTTCTTTTAGGTTTTCTTCTTGTCTTATATCCTCGGTAAACGTACTTTTTTTGTCCGCTCTGCCAGGACATCTTACGACTTTTCCTGATAGGGTAAGATACATTCCTGCTGCAGTTTGGGTGCAAGGATGACATCCAGGATAAAGAGAAACGCCTTCCCTTTCAAATTCTTCCAAATTGGTTAAGCCATTTTCAATATTCCATTTGTAGACTTTGACATAATGAGATTTTAATTTTTCAATATAACCTTCATGTGTCTTTACTCTTTCTGTTTCGTCTATGCCTTTTCCGCTGACTGTAGAAGGACATGTTAGTGCATAAATGTTTCTTTTACGTCCCCATTTATAGATGTCTATTAATTCATCTACATTTTCTGGTTTAGCTGGAGCAGATATCATTGCTAGCCTTGTTGGTTTTCCTTCTTCATACTTATTTAGTCCCGCTTCTACTAATCGTTCAAGTGCGTTATCTCTGGCTTCCACATAATTTTTTGTAGTGGATTTCTCTAAACCAACATAATTTTCTTGGGTTTCTTTGTCAAATGAGTTGAATCCAAGTAATATGCTTACATCTAGTTCTTTTAGCTTTTTTGCTAATTCTTTTCCGTTGTTTATGCCATACTGTGAATTGTATTTTTTTGCAAGATTGTCATCTCCGATAACGTGACCTTTTGTAAAAACTGATGTGCTAATTCCATTCTGCTTTAACCACTCTAAAAATCCCAAAAATCTCGGATTTTCAAAAGGCTCCCCTGCTCCTAAAAATTTGACACTCTCCAATCCTAATTCTTTTGCTTGAAGAATATATTCTTTTATCTCTTCTTCTTTTAAATTGTCGTAACCCTTAGTAAATTTGGAATCTCTCCTGAAACAGTGGGGACATCGCAAACTACATGAATTTCCGAAATCAATATCTAAATGCTTAAGCTTCTGAGTTCCATCTATGTTGGTTTGATGCAATTCTTCTTTTGAGAAGTTTCCCCAATGAGCTACATTATTTATGTATTCTTTTGGAAAATTCTCTTCAAAGACTGCTTCTATGGAATCCAATCTTTTTCTTGAATTGTTTTGGTTCTCTATTTCCATTTTATGTCCTTTGTGTTTTAGTTACTATCTTGTAGTAGTATGGGTATATATTACTAATTGGGCTACTTTTTTGTCAAAAAGAAAAATTTAAAAATATAGTGGGACTAATGTTAAATAATGGATGGAAATATTGGAATAAATAATTTAGATAAGAAAATTTTGTATGAGTTATCCCAGAATTGTCGGAAGACAGATAGTAAAATTGGAAAGAAACTAAGGCGATCAAAGCAAGTGATCAGATACCGGATAAGAAGACTTGAAGAAGAAGGTTTTATACAATCGTATAGTGCTTTGATTGACTTTAGGGCTCTTGGGTTTGACGGCGTGAGAATTTATCTTAAATTTAGAAATATAAGTCCTGTAAAAGAAGAAGAAATTTATAATAAGATGAAAGAAGATGATTTATTTCTTTGGACAGTCAATCTTGAGGGGGATGTTGATATAGGATTTTATGCTTGGATAAAAGATATAAGTAATTTTTATGATAGATGGGAAAAATTTTTTGGAACATATAGAAAGTACATTCTTCGACAGGAGCTTTATCTATCTAAAAGTATGGTGCATTATCCTGTAAAAATTTTGACTTCTGAAAAATCGCAAACTGTTCTTGAAGTAGGCGGTGTGAAGGAAGAAACTAATGTCGATAAAAAAGATTATGAAATTCTTAAAATTCTTTCAAGACATGCAAATAGCTCTCTTGTGGATATTGCTTCTTCTGTGGGGATTTCTGCAAAACTGGTTTCTTATAGAATAAAACAACTTGAGAAAAAGAAAGTTATTTTGGCTTATAATGCAATAATTGATGAAAAGAAACTTGGTTATAAGATGTATAAAGTTGATTTTTATTTGTTGAATCACACTCGATTGGAAGAAATGTATGAATTTGCAAGAACACATTTGAATATAAAAAATTTAATGAAGACTATAGGAGGACCTGATTATGAGATTGAAGTTCTGGTAAAAGATGTGATTGAACTAAGAAAGTTAATTGATGAGATTATGGAAAAGTTTTCAGATGTTGTTGATTACTGGAGATATAATAGATTTGTTAAAACAATCAAACAGGTTTACTTTCCAATTGGATTTGAGGAGGGATAGAAAAATTTCAGGTTCAGCAAACTTTATAATTTGGTCTATCTTCTTTTTGTTATGGTTTTTGAAAAGAGGTTGATGAAAAGGATGGGCAAGAATGGAGTTGTTTCGGAGTATCTTCCTTGGTTGCTTATAGCTATTGCAGTTCTTGTTATACTTATGATTACAATTTTTATCCTCAAAGATAAAGGTGTTTCACTGATTGAGCAAATAAAAGGGGTTTTTAGATAAGATGGAATTGACTCTAGAGAGTTTAATAAAGATTATCATTGGTGTTTTTGTTTTTGCGGTTGTTATCATAGGACTTTATTTTTTCTTTAATAATTATATTATAGATTTCATTAGGGGAGGGGAGGTCGTTGGAGATTTGATCTTGGGTTTGATAAAATGAAGAGGGGTTTTTTACTTGCAGAGGAAACTTTGAAGATGATACTTGCTTTAATCTCGATAGGGATTCTTGCGTTTTTGCTTTTTTCAATTTATGGTTCACGGGAGGATGCTAAGGATTTGGAGCTTGCGACGGAGTCTTTAAATTATCTTGTTCAGGAGATAGAAGTCGGTGCGACGCAAGTTGAGATTTATAATCCTGAGGGATGGTGGTTGATTTCTTGGCCTTATGAAGAGAAACGTCCGGAGGCTTGTTCTAATTTGGGTTGGGAGAATTGTTTATGTTTCATAGATAAAAGCTATGATAGTTTTGGTCCGGATGGTTATTCTGAAGATAGTGATGATGGGGTTTGCTTGGAAACTTCTTTGAGAGTTTTAGTTGTTTCAGATAGTGAGGAACAGGTTCCAATTAAAATTGTAAATCCTCCCCTGGTTTTGAGTATTGACCGGAGTGAAGCGATTATTCTGAGGAAGAGCTGATGGAACTTGAAGAAATGATTCGTTATTTGATATGGGTTGTGTTTTTTGGAATCGCACTTGCAGGAATCTATTTTCTTTTGCGGGCATTGGGTGTTGGGATTTGATTATAATTGAAAAAGAAACAAAAGTGCTGAGGTGATAGGTTTCAGCGAGAGCCTAATGGTAAGGTCTTCACAGATTCTGTTGTTATCAGATTCAACAGTTATATAAATGTTTCTGCCCATAATTTTTTGCAGAGGTTTGCCTCAGAAACCTAATGGTAAGGTACCAGATTGATACTCTGGGTCTTCACAGACATCTGGGTTCGATTCCCGGCTGGGCGCCTCTGTGCCTTTTCCTTTTTCTAAATTTTTCTTTTGTAAATCTTTTTATAGTTTGATTTTTATTGAAGTATAATATGGTATTTTGTCTTCAATGTGGAAGAGTTGTTAATCAACTTGATTGATTTAGTTAACTTTATAATTTAGTTTATCTTGTGGGAGTTATGGGTTTTTTTAAAAAAGGGGAGATTACGACTAAGCAGCTTGTCACGCTTATAGTTCTCATAGCGAGTTTTATAATAATCTTATTTCTTTTTTTTCAGCTTAATCTTGGGTCGACTTCCAATCAAGAGATTTGTCATAACTCTGTTGTTTTGAGGGACACGACTGCCTCTCTTGCTGGAACTTTAGATTGTAGGACGGAGTATGTTTGTGTTTCTGGTGGTGGCGAATGCGAGGGTTTGACGGAAACTTTGACAAGAGAGGTGGATGCTTCTGATAAAATTACAGTTATGAATGCCTTAGCAGAAGAGTTGGTTAATTGTTGGTGGATGTTTGGCGAGGGTGAAGTAAATTATATTGACAGAGGTTTATTTAATGATGTTGCATGTTCTATTTGTTCTATTGTGGGTTTTGATGAGACTCTGCAGAGTTCTAAGACAGTTACTTATGATGATTTGTATAATTATATGAGAACAAATTCTACAACTTCTTCTCAAACTTATTTACAGTATCTTTATGGGACGAATGCTCTTGAAGATATTGGAACAAAAATTCCTATTGAGGGGTATCTTGATGAATCTCTTAATTTTGAAAAGACTTATTTTGTTTTAACAGGAATTTCTCAAGGTGTTGCTTTATCTAGATGGGGAAGTGAGCAGGTTCCAGTTGTTCTCTTAGAGAAAACTCCTGAAAATTATGCTACTGTAGGTTGCGATAAATTTTTGACTAAATCATAAAATGAGGCAATTAAAGAGAGCGAATATTTTGACCGAGAATATTATTTTTATAATTCTTAACTTGGTTTTTCTTTCTATTCTTGTGTTGTTCTTGTTTTCTAAGATGGGCGCGGCGGCTGTTTTGGAAGAAAAGTATGCAAAAGAGATAGCTTTGATTATTGATTCGGCTGAGCCTGTGATGACTGTTACTCTTGACATGAGCGATGCTATTGAGATTGCAATTAAGGAGGGGGTAGCTCCCGGGAAGATTGTAAGCATCGACGGGAATGTGGTAAAGGTTGTCCTTGGAGGGGAGGGGGGTTATAGCTATTCTTTTTTTAATGATGTCGATGTTGTAGCGAGTTTTGATTCTCAGAATGGAGGGAGGTATATTTTTTTCATAACTGAGAAATAATGGGAGATAAGATTGTTTCGGTTTATTGGTTTGCGATTTTGTTCATTGTAGCAGGTGCTGTGGTGTTTATGGTTTATTCTTTTTATGGTGAGCCGTATGATGTTCGGAATGCCGAGGCACAGAAACTTACTGACAGAACTGTTGAGTGTTTTTTGAATGGCGTTCGATTGGATGAATTTTTTAGGGATGAGGGATTTTCAGATAATTTTCTAGAGAATTGTGATTTGAATTTTGAAACAGAGGAGATTTACGGCTGGGAAAAGAGTGGGCAGTATTTTGTTTCTGTTGAAATTTCTGATTTTGTTTCGGGTGAAGAGATATTCTCTCATGAAGAAGGAAATTCTGATTTGGCGGAGAGTTGTGCATTAAATGGAAGAGGTTTTCCTGTTTGCTTTAGCAGAGGTGTTTATGTTCTTGATTCTGAAGGTAATCAGTATAAATTGAGTATACTTTCTGTTGTGAGAAAGACGGAGAAAAATGTCAACTAAGTTTTTTTGGAATAATAAGGGGCAGGTTGGAGAAACCGTGACTTGGATATTTGCAACTGTGGCGATTGTTGTGATTTTACTGATTTCGGTGTTTGCTTCCGCGTTTTACTTTGGGGGGGATAACAAACATATTTTCGGAATTAATGGAGATTTTTCTGCAAGAATTTCTTTTTATTCTTGGTTATTGACTGAAGATGTGAGTGGCACTTCGATATATGAGCAACTTAAGACTGATGGGGATTTGAATGAGTTTAATGGGGAGCTTGCTATAAGTATTTTTGAGGAGTTTTATGGGTCGGATTATCATAAAACATGGATTGGGATTGGTTTTAATGGAGTCGGATTAAGAAAAAATGATTATTTTGAGGGGAGGCCTTCTGGGGGTTTATGGGGCGCTGGTGATTCTGCTTATTACGGTGCCGGAGAGGTTCCTCTTGTGATAGAGAAAATATCTTTAGATGCTGAAAGGGAGGTTGAGATGGTTTTAGCACCTTCTGTTACAGGTAATTAATTTTAGAAAATGAAAAATTTAATTAACAACAAGCGTGGAGAGGTCCCTGTTGTGATTCTTGTAATCGGCGTTCTTGCAATTTGTGCTCTGACAATCTTTAGTTTTTATACTTCAGATAGGGCATTTAAGAGGGGTTTTGGTTCTGCGAGTATCATAGATGATGCAGTAGTTTCTGCGAAGAGAATTGAACTTTATCGAGAGGTAGGTGTTTCTGAAAGTGATTTAGAAATTCTTTTTGGGATTGAGCCTGATAAACTTGGAAGATATATTCTTTCTGAAGGAGAAGGAGTTTCGGTTAAGTTTTATCTTCCTTGATTTTATAAAAACATTTTTAAACAAAATAAACATCTATTTAGTATGGATGGAAAAAGAAGGGGTGTTCTAAGAGATGTTAGGGGTCAGGGTCTGAGTGTTAATGCAATTATTTTAATAATTCTTGGGATAACTGTTCTAGTTGTTTTAATTCTTGGATTTACAATTGGATGGGGTAGGATTCTTCCTTTTGTTAAGACAAATAATGTTCAGAATGTTGTGACTGCTTGCGATACCGCTTGTACGACTGGAGCGCAGTTTGATTATTGCCAGACGCTTCGAAATGTGAATGATGGAATTAATGATGAGTTCCCTGCAACGTGTAATAATCTTGCTAATAGTGAGGATTACAAGGATAGAAATTATGGTGTGAACAAGTGTCCTTCCTTGGCGTCTTTATGTTCTGCTTAGCAATAATTTTTAAATTCTTGATTCTATAATTTATAATGGCTGATGATTGTGGTTTTTCTGAACGGAGAAATAAAGGAAAGGTTAAGCGAAAAGAGAATCGGAAGTATCCTTACAAAAAAGGGGGAAGAGGAAGAACTGTTAGAGATGAAGTGAAGGGAAAGAGGCGTAAGTGATTCAGATATTTTATAAATGTGTTTGACTATTTTTTGTGATGGCTCTTGAAGTAGTTTTTTTATTTGTTCTCGCGTTGGCGTGGATAGTTTTTGCGGTTGTGCAGGATTTGAAAACGCGAGAGGTTGCGAATTGGCTTAACTTTTCTTTGATAATTTTTGCATTAGCCTTTAGGTTCTTTTGGAGCTTGTTTGATGGGAATTTCGCTTTCTTTTATCAGGGGCTAATTGGGCTGGGTATCTTTTTTGTTTTAGGTAACGCACTTTATTACGGAAGATTTTTTGCTGGTGGCGATGCAAAGCTTATGATTTCATTGGGAGCGATTTTGCCTTTGTCCAATTATCTTTTATTCAATGTTCAAATTTTTGCGATTTTCCTGGGAATATTCTTGATTTCTGGTGCAGTTTATAGCTTATCAATGAGTGCTTATCTAAGTATTAGAAATTTTAAATCGTTTAAGAAAGAGTTCTGTAAGCAGTTTAGAAAAAATAAAAAG
>JAHJRR010000034.1 GCA_018830685.1 Nanobdellota archaeon | reverse complement strand
TCACCAAGATATGAAAGCGAAAGACATTTATTTGAGAATGTTCTTATTACATTGCTCATGGTTTCTATGAGCAGTAGGGCTCTGCCCTACTTTAATATTTCTTTAAATTGAAGAGTTATGAAAAGTCATCGGAGATACTCGAATCGGCAAGAACTCGCCTTCGGCTCGCAAATGACTCAAAGATTAAATAAGAAATATTATGATTTTACTAACCTAATTATTCTTAGCAAAACATCGTAATGGAATTCAATGCATAGTCAACAAATCGCGAGTGAAACGAGCACTAAATCTTCTTCTTAGACGCCCAAACACATCGCCCACTCTGCTCGCGGTTTTATAAAAAATAATTAGGTAAAATCACAGAAGGTAAATGAATTTCCTGACATTAGTAAACAATTAAAAGTAATCAGGAATTAAACATTGAATGGAAAGGTTTAGGGTCTTTCGATCAGAACATTATAAAAATAAATTATCTAATTTGGACAAGTCTGAAAAAGATAGAGTTGTAAAATTTGAACAAACCTTAAAAGAGCAACCTTTTTCTGGTAAACCTCTTGGTTACAAATTCTTGAGAGAAAAGAAATTCGGAAGTAAAAGAATCTTGTTTCTTGTCTATGAAGAACACAAGTATATTTTTCTCGTCACAATAACCGATAAAAAAGCACAACAACAAGAAATTGATTTAATAAAAACAAGTCTAGATATTTACAAAGATGAACTAAAGGAAATACTCAACGACATCTAAATTTCTTCAACTTTTCCAGCAAGAATATCTTTTATGCCAAAAGCTATATCCTTAAGCAGTTCCACATCTACCTGCCGATATTTTTTCAATTCAGTATACTCTTCTAAAGGAATTTTTACCATCTGTTTTTCCATGATTATTCAGGTCAAGAGATATTTATAAGTTTTTCCAATCAACTTTCCATAATTTTACTAGCTCAAGTTTTTCAAAGCAAAAAACTTCTATTAAAAAGAAGGTTGGGCATTAAGTAACTAAGGTTCTTTAAGATTATGAGCCAATCAATCTCTCGCTACGCTCGATGTTAACAATAAAACGCCTTAATTAATATAACCTTATGATTTTATCACTTTAATCCTTCCCAAACGAAGCATCGTAACAAAGTCAGATGCGTAGCCAACAAATCGCGAACAAAGTAAGCATCATCTCTTAAAAATTTTTACTCAATCTTCTTAAACAAAACATCGCCCTTCTTTATTTTCTTCTCAGAAAACCGTTTCGTAATTTTTTCCGACGACTCAGGAATAAATGGCCAAAGCAAATCCGCAATTTTCAAAATGCTCTCTTTCAATTCGTAAAGAATTTTTTTATCCCCTGTCTCCCACGGCTTCTTATCCTGCACATACTCATTACAAGTATCAACAAAAGCAAAAATCTCATTCAACGCCTTATCAAACTCAAAACTCCCAATATAATTTTCAATTTTTCCCTCATCCAATTTCTTTAAGAGTTTAACATCAGTCTTCTCGACGCCATTCTTTTCAATCAAACTCGAAACTCGAGAAATCAAATTCCCCAACTTATTCGCCAGCTCATTATTGTATCTTTCAAATAAAACATCCTCAGAAAAATCTCCATCTTCTCCAAATACAAAATTTCTACAAAGATAATACCTAATCGCATCTGTCCCAAACTTTTCAACAAGTGTTATAGGAGAAATCGAATTCCCTAATGACTTAGAAATTTTCTTACCATTAAAAGTCAAAAATCCATTTACCAAAACTGTCTTGGGTAATTCATACCCAGCAGATTTCAAAAAAGCTGGCCAATAGACACAATGGAACCAAGAGTTATCCTTTCCAAGTATATGAACATCAGCTGGCCAAAACTCACCGTTATTCCCCGCACCAGTAAGATAATTAAACAAAGCATCAAACCAAACGTAGACAATATGTTTCTCATTCAGCGGAAACTTAATTCCCCAATCAAAGCTCGTCCTAGAAATGCTTAAATCTTTCAACCCTTCTTTCACACGACTAACAATTTCATTCCTTCTCTCCTTAGGCAAAATAAACTCAGGATGCTTCTTATACAAATCCAAAAGAAAATTCTGGTACTTACTCAATCTAAAAAAATAAGATTCCTCTTTCAAAACTTCCAGAGGCCTATTATGTAAAGGACACTTTCCATCAACTAAATCCTTCTCAGTATAATACGCCTCACAACCCGTGCAATACAAACCTTCATACTCCCCAAAGTAAATATCCCCATTATCATTACTCTTTTTTATAACCTCTTGAACAAGTTTCTCATGATCCTTATCTGTCGTTCGTATAAATCTGTCATAATCCACATCAAGAGATTCCCACGCCTCCTTAAATTTAACAGACAACTCATCAACAAATTCTCTCGGTTTCTTCCCAGCTTTTTCAGCACTCTCCTGAACCTTTTTCCCATGTTCGTCTGTTCCAGTCAAAAACCAAACATCTTCCCCCTTCTGCTTGTGCCACCGAGAGAGAACATCCGCTATAACTTTCTGATAAGCATGCCCAATGTGCGGCTCTGCATTCGGATAATCAATCGCCGTCGTCACGTAAAATTTCTTCATTGCATGCCTCCCTGACCAGCAAGAATAATTCGTGACGACTCGACAGCAAAGCTGTCTCGCACGTTCGTAGAACTGCCCACGAAGCGTATGTGTAATCGCGTTGTCACATAAAACTTCTTCTTACTTGCCATAATTAGAAAGAACAAATAAGGTATAAAAAAGTATCTCTGAATATTTTTCAAGATACCTGCTACACTCTAAAATTGATAACAACAAATCTATGGAGAAATATGAACTTGTATGATTTTACCTGTTATTTCTTAATCAATTTGCGAGGCAATGCCGAGCAAGAAATTTATTACGAGTTATCCTGAAAAAATAATCCACACCAGAAAAGAATATAAAAACTTAACTCTCGAGAACTAACAAGTAAAACATTAAACAAAAAAATCATTAAGTAAAAAAATTAATTTAAGGATTTTCCAAACTTAATTTTCACCAAAGCGAAAAAATCGGCAAAGCCATTTTTGAGCCGACAAATTGCGAACAAAGTGAGCAGTATCTTACAGAAAATAAGCATCAGTGGTTTAGTGGTAGAATTTGAGCTTCCCAAGCTTGAGACCCGGGTTCGATTCCCGGCTGGTGCATTTTCAATCATAAGTTATTTAAACTTTAAACGGATAATGATAAGATGACTACTTTAGATAATGAAGTTGAGGGAATCGCAGAGTTATGTCTCTCAATTCTCGATGAAAAATTTTTAAAAGAACATCCGGGGATAATTGATGTTGCGGGATTCCTTAATTCTGTCTCAAGAACTTCCATAAGAGTAAAAGGTAAATACGAACCTTTTGATAGGCTAGAAATTAAAACGATTAGGGAATATTTAAAAAAAGCTCAGGAAGGGGATGAAGAAGCATTAAAAACTTATAGAACTGTTCGAGATAATCTTAATTTTAAAAAGTCTTATTTTTAAACAGATTCTAAAACAAAAAAACTTATTAACGCCAATTCCTTTTCTCCCGTGAGGTGAAAATGGTTTCTAAAAGAATCGAGAATCTGAGACATAAGTCAAGAAGACTCAGCATAAAAGAAGGTATCTTCGCATCGGCGAAAGGCTCCTTCGGAGACTATTACATTTCCCCATTTGCAATAGCAATTAATTCTAGCAACTCAGTCGTTGCAATGTTCAGTGCAATCTCTGGTCTCCTCGGTCCGATAACCCAAATGTTTAGTTCCAAGCTAATTGGAAAGCATTCCAGAAAAGAAATCATTCTAAAATCTATTCTTTTCGAATCTCTAATCTGGCTCCCAATGATTCTCCTCGCTTTCCTCTTCTACAAAGGAATTCTCGTGAGCGCTCTCCCCCTCTTCCTCTTACTAATCTACTCCCTTTATATTATTCTTGCAAACATAGGCGGTCCCGCCTGGTTCTCTTGGATGGGAGATATTGTCGACGAGAATAAAAGAGGACTCTGGTTTTCAAAAAGAAACCTAATCATCGGCTTCACATCAATCACTCTTGCACTAGCAGCATCATTCTTCCTCGACTATTTCAAAAGCAGGAATTGGACTCTATTTGGATTCATGACCCTATTCGCACTCGCTTTCCTCGCAAGAATAACAACTAGGAGAATCATAAAGAAACAGTACGAACCAAAAATAAAAGTAAAAAAAGAGGATTGCTTCAGCTTTTACGAATTCATCACAAGAGCTCCTAAAACAAACTTTGGTAAATTCTCAATATTCCGTGCATTCTTCTCTTTTGCAAGTTCCATCTCTTCCCCATTGCTAGCAGTATATCTTCTTAGAAATATTGGATTTGATTATAAAACATATATGATAATAATATTAGCCGGGGCGGCCCTTTCACTACTCTTCATGGAAATCTGGGGGAAAATAGCAGACCAGTTCGGAAACTATGTAATTCTAAAAATAACCGCAATCCCTATAGCAATTCTTCCAATACTTTGGATTCTCTCTCCTTCACCAATCTACCTCATTGCAGTTCCATCAATAATTAGTGGAATCACTTGGGCAGGGTTCGGCCTCTCTTCAGGGAACTTCATCTACGATAACGTCTCACCACAAAAGAGAGGTATTGCAGTCTCATATTACAACATGATGTACGGTATAGGAGCTTTTCTAGGAGCAGGACTCGGTGCAATCCTCATAAAAGTAATAAAAACAGATTTGCTCGAACCAATTTTCATAATATTCATCATAAGTGCAATTGCAAGAATCATAGTAGTCTTATTCGGATTGCCCAAAATAAAAGAAATCAGGAAAGTAAAAAAATCTCACGGAAGAAAAGCATTAGACCACATGATATTCAAAGAAGTAAAGCCAACAATCCTTGAAGAAATTCACGAGATAAGATCCATCGGCGGAAGAGT
>JAHJRR010000033.1 GCA_018830685.1 Nanobdellota archaeon | reverse complement strand
GCTTGTGGCGGGACTTACAAGGACAACGTGGAGGAACTTCAGGGAGACCCCAAGAGTAAGGTCGGAGACCTTCTCGTGAGTCTTGGTTTCGAGAGAGACTCGATTGGGGAGTAAACACGCAAAACAAAAACAAAATGGAAGAAAACAAGAAAAAACCAGAAGGAAAAATCGCAGAAGGTTCAAAGATAGTCGGAGCCTTATGCAAAGATAGAGATTGCGTTACTCACGGACATCTTAAGGCACGAGGTAGAATCTTCAAGGGAGTAGTAGTTTCGAAGTTTCCTAAGAGGATTGCAATTGAATTTGAAAGAATGATTTATTTTAGAAAGTATGAAAGATATGCTAAAAATAAAACAAAGATTCACTCTAGATTACCTGATTGTATGGAAGATAGCATAAATATAGGAGACCTTGTGCTTGTTCAAGAATGTAGACCCCTTAGCAAGATTATTCACTTCACAGTTATTGGAAAAATTAAAGATAATAGAAAGGAGAAAACAAGAAGTAAGAAAAAATGACAAGAAAAATAGATGAGGGACTAATAAAAATAGCACTGATTGGATTTCATAATCCTGAAAACTTGAGACGTTATGAGAAATTTGTTGAAGATGCGGGATATGGTGTGACTAAGGCAGCCAATATGGTACAAATGTTGGAAATTGCGAGATGCAGAGAGTATGACTTATATTTAATGGATGCTAATTTAGGTCTTGAGGGAAGTCCTAATCCAAATAGCTGTCACACAATTTTTTCTTTGGTAAGAGGGAGATTCTATCAAGGAGAAGCCCACTTTTTAGCAGTATCTGAGAATTCAGATGCCGTTAGAAATGTAAGAAGCCGGGGAGTGCCTGCAATTAAAAAAGAAGACAAAAGTTTTTATAAATGGTTGGAGGAGAAAATTTACCGATGAAAGCAAATCAGAGATTTCCACTCATTCTCCTTAGGAGAAACGTCGAATGAAAGCAATATCAGCAAAAGTTACTCGTGGATTGAACCTTGGCGCGACGCTCGTGGTTGCGGACAATAGTGGAGGAAAGATAGCAAGGCTTGTGTCTGTCAAGGGAGGAAAGGGTCGAAAAGGTAAGCAGAGCTGTGCAAAGATGGCAGACATGGTAAAAGTCAGTATCAGAAAGGGTGTTCCAGATATGAAAGGGAATGTTTTTGATGGCATCATTGTGAGGCAGAAGAAACCTTATAGAAGAATGGATGGCGAGAGGGTAGCTTTCGAGGACAATGCAGTTGCAATACTCAAAGATGAGAAGGGTAATCCTAAGGGAACCCAGATTAAAGGGCCCGTGGCAAGGGAGGTTATGGAGCGATGGCCGTCTGTGGCAAGAATCGCTTCGGTGGTTTACTAAAATGAAAAAAGAATTTAGTATCGCGTGGAACTCGAGCAAACAGCCGAGGAAGCAAAGGAAGTATTTGGCCAATGCTCCTATGCATATTCAGAAGAAATTTATTAAAGCGAATCTTGCGAAAGATTTGCGGAAGAAGCATGGAATAAGATCTATCACCCTTCGGAATGGAGATGTCGTTAAAATTATGAGGGGAAAGTTTAAGGGCAAGACTGGGAAGATACTAAAGATAAGAACTAAATTAAGAAAGATTGAAGTTGAAGGGATGCAGGTTAAGAAACAAGATGGTTCAAAGGTTAATGTTAGTTTGAGACCTTCGAATCTTCAGATTACCGAATTGAACAGAGATGATAAAAAAAGAAACAAATCGCTTAAATTTGAGACAAAGAGCTCGGTTAAGGAAGAGGTAAAAGTTCAAAAAGAAAAAACGGAGAGTAAAAAATAATGCACACAAAAAGACACAAAATGCCAAAGACGTGGACTGTTGCGAGAAAAGGGACTAAGTATGTAGTTAGACCTAACTTTAGCATAAACGACGGCGTCCCGGTTTTAGTCTTGCTTAGGGACATGTTGAAAGTAGCGCAGAATAGGAAGGAAGTTAAGACGGCGCTTCGGGAGAAGAAAATTCTCTTAAACACCTCTCCGGTTTTTGAGGAAAAGAATAATATTGTATTGTTCGATACCATAACGCTTGTTCCATCCAATAAGTATTACCGGATGAGTCTAACTGATAAAGGAAAATTTGATGTTGAAGGGATAAATGAAGAAGACTCTACAAAAAAAGTGGCGAAGATTGTTGATAAGAAAATCCTTAAGGGAAAAAAGATTCAGTTGAACCTCAGCGACGGAAGAAACTTCTTGTCAGATATAAAATGTAATATGGGAGACTCTGCAGTAATAGACTTTAAGGAAAACAAGATAACGGCGTGTGTTCCATTTTCTGTCGGTTCAAATGCAATTGTTGTTGCAGGTAAATATTCTGGTAAGAAAGGACTTATCAAAAATATTCACGAAGAGAATAAATCTGCAGAACTTGAAAGTAATGGAGAGATTTTTAACGTTTTAATTAAACAAATGATGGCGGTTGAAAATGGAAAGTAAAATGGAAAAACCTGTAAAGAATAAGGATTCAAATATTATGAGAACAATACGTATTGAGAAAGTTGTTCTTAGCGTAGGTGGAACTGGTGCAGGATTGGAGAAAGGATTTGCACTTTTGAAATTGCTTACAGGGAAAAAGCCGGCAAAGGTTATTTCGAGAAAGAGAATTCCTTCGTGGAATATTAGACCTAACCTCGAGGTTGGAGCAGTTGTGACTCTAAGAAAAAATCCGGAAGCACTTCTAAAAAACCTCTTGTCTGCAGGAGATAATATTCTGAAGAAGAAACAGATGAGTGAGAATAATTTTTCATTTGGAATAAAAGAATATATTGAAATTCCCGGAACAGAATATCAAAGAGAGATAGGAATTATCGGATTAGATGTTACAGTGGTTTTAAAAAGATCTGGAAGGAGAGTTAAGTTAAGGAAGATTAAGAAAGGAAAATTTTCGAAGAGACAGATTATTTCGAAAGAAGAAATAATTAAATTCATGGAGGATAACTTCGGAACGAAGTTTAACTAAAATGCTTGACGAGAAATTATCAAATTTGAGATACGGAAAAATCAAGATTAGAGAATTTGATGGAGATGCAAGATATCAATGTCTTGTAAGCAGAGACAGTATGATATTTATAGTGAGAACTGGAAATAGAACGATTTCAAAAATAGATATTAGCCCGGATAATGTAAACGTGATTGGGGAAAGAGAAGTCACGTTTAGTGGAGACTATCGAATAGAGAAGGAATTTAATTTGCCCTCAAACAGAGAAATACAGGAGCGATATTTTATGTTAGATGAAATATTGAAGCGTTCAAAATGACGGCAAGTGATTGGAATAAAATATTGAAACAGCTTAAAACTAAGCCCGTTAAGAAGGACAAATTCCTCAAGCACAATAAACCGCAGGAGAAGACGACTGGAATTGCAAGGAATAAGTGCGAGAAATGTGGTAGGTTTGGGGCGCACATAAAATCATACGGATTAAATTTATGCCGACAGTGTTTCAGGGAAATGGCCGTGGAGATCGGCTTCAAAAAATATAGTTAAAATGGAAGAAGAAAAATACAAGACAGGAAGAGCATGTCTGGCATTCATACCCTGTGAAGAAGAGGAATTGGCTAGATTAGGATTAGGGACATGTGATGCAAGAAAGACTATAGTTAATCCAGATTGCCCTGAAGAATCTTGTGGGCCAAGATGCAGATGGGCTGGCCAATATGCTGAAAGATTAAAATCTGCTGCATTGACGGATGGAGGTCTAGATTAAATGGAAAAACAAACAATCCATGATACAAGTTACGAACATGTAGAGGAGATGGCCAATAAAGTAGCTAGTACTTTTGCAGATCTGATGAGAGGATCTCTGGGGAGATATCTGGGGGCGGAAAGAGAAGTCCTTCCAGAACAAGCACAAGTAACTATGCATCCCCACAGGTTTATGAGAGATTTCCTTAAGAAATATGAAGACATACGGTCTTACCTGGAAGTAGGAGATTTGGACAGCGTGGGATTTGTAGTCTTAGATATGGTTTCGAGCTTACAGGAATATGAAAAATACTTTTGGAATCTACCAGTTCCTGCTAAAGGAACCTATGGAAGATACATCCTTGCGACCAGGGAACTTGAGGCGTTGTTAGAAGAAAGAGCAGATAAGAGACTTGTTCAAAGAACTTTTCCCCACATAGACCGAAGAGCCTCTGAACTGAGCATGTTGTTAAAAAGGGCGGATAGAGATTCAACTAAAAATCATGGCGTGGAGGTTGAATTATAAAATGTCACAAGATATTGTTGCGGATGCGTTGAACATGATTCGAAATGCAAAGAAAGCTCGAAAGGAAACTTTGGAGATTTCAAGAGTCTCGACCCTCTTGATAGAGATTATGAAAATCATGAAACAGAAAGGTGTTATTAAGAAATATAAAATCAATACAAAGAATAGAGCTGTTGAAGTGACTCTCGGAGATTTCATGGAGTGCAAGGCTATCAAGCCAAGATTCTATGTTAAGAAAGATGGAATTGATAAATATGTGAGGAGATACTTGCCCGCAAGAAATATGGGAACTATTGTTATTTCTACAAACAAGGGAATAATGTCTCACGAAGAAGTAATTGAAGGAGGGACTGGCGGAAGTTTGATTGCCTACTTTTATTAAAATGAGAAGAGAAATATACCAAGAGGTGGAGATTCCTGAAAGTGTTGAGGTTAGCATAGATGGAACTAGTGTTAGTGTTAAGGGTAGCGAAGGAGAACAAGTTAGGAAGTTTATTCTTGGAGAAGTTGAGATTGGAATGAAGGATGGAAAGATTAGACTTGGAAGCCATAAGGCCACAAAGAAGGAAAAGAAAATCATAAACACTGTTGTTGCTCATTTAGATAATATGCTTAAGGGTGTGCAAGAAAAATTTGAGTATCAATTAAAGATATGTTCAAGCCACTTTCCTATGACTGCGGAAGTTAAGGGTAATGAGGCAATAATTAAAAACTTCTTGGGGGAGAAGACTCCAAGGAAATCAAAGATTTTGCCAGGTGTTGAGGTAGAAATTAAGGGAGATATTATCATTGTGAAATCGTCTAGTAAAGAGCTTGCGGGGCAGGTTGCGGCCAATTTTGAAACCGCCACGAGGATAAGAGGAAGAGATCTAAGAGTTTTCCAAGATGGAATTTACATAACTAGCAAGTCTGGGAGGGAAATATAATGCCCAAGTTTTTGAAGAGAGTTTGGAATAATTACTCTAAATTAGGAAAAAGAAAAAAGAAAAAACAAGTCTGGAGAAAACCTAGGGGAAGACATAATAAGATGAGAGAAGAAAGAGCGGGTAGACCTGCAACTGTGAAAATAGGATACAAGAATAATTCTCCAGAAAGAATGGAGATTGTAACTATTAGAAATTTGGCAGACCTTGAGAAGGTCTCTAAGAAAGATTTAGTTGTTGTAGGAAACGTTGGGAGAAAAAAGAAAATGATTCTTGTTCGCGCTGCTAAAGAAAAAGGAATCGCTCTTAAAAATGTGAGGGTTGAAAAAGTCAATAAAGAAAAACCACTAGAGGAAATAAAAAATGAATCTAAATAAAAAGAAAAGTTTGGCTAAGAGGGTATTTGGCGTCGGAGAGAAAAGAATAACTTTTGTAGATTCTCGTTTGGAAGATATCAAGGAAGCTATAACTAAGCAAGATATGAGGGACCTTAAAGAGGATGGCGCTATACTTATCAATAACGTTAATGGAAGAAAGAAAAATCTTAAGAAGAAAGCAAAGAGAAGCGTGGGAAATGTTAGAAAGAAAGTTAAGAAAAAGAAGAGGACGTATGTCTTGGCCACAAGAAAACTTCGAAAATATACAAAGGGAGTTAAAGAACAAGGGAATATCACTAAAGAGGATTCAGATGACATTCGGAAAAAAATAAGGAATAGAGTTTTCAGAAGTAAAGCTCACCTTAGAGATCACATTGGAGGATTGAAAAAATGAAAGCAAATCAACGATTTTCATTCATTCGCCATAGGAGGTATGCCAAATGAAAACACTTCGAAGAAGAAGAAAAGAACATAGGACAGATTATGCAAAGAGATTGAAGTTGCTTAAGAGCGATAGGCCTAGAATTACATTTAGAAAAACTAATAGATATATTATTTCCCAGTACATTACGAGTAAAGAGGCTCAGGACACAGTTCAGGAAAGTGTTAGTTCCAAGATGCTTATTGGCTATGGTTGGCCAGATAACATGAAAGGCAGTTTGAAATCTGTTCCAGCCTCATACCTTACGGGATTGTTGATTGGAAAAGCCATCTCAGAGAAAAAAGGTGCTTCGCCAGTGTGTGATATTGGTATGATAAAGAAGATTCAGAAAAATAAATTCTTTGCTTTCCTTAAAGGATTAAAAGATGCTGGTGTTGATGTCTCATGTGACGAGAAACTTTTCCCTGAAGAAGATAGGATAAAAGGAAAAAATCTTAAGACCGATAGTTCAAAAATTGTAGAGGAGGTTAAATCAAAGGTACAAAATGGCTGAAGAAGAAAAGTTTGAAGATGTTAAAAAGACTGCCGAGGCTCATGGGACTACTTCAGAGGTTGCTTCAGAAGAAAAAGCAAAAGACGCTGAGGCAGTTTCTAAGGAACTTATAGAGAAAGTTCCAGAGAAAAAAGATGAAGGAGAAAAGAAGTTTGTTCGAAGAGATAATTCAAATAGGGGCAGAGGGAGAGTTGACCCTGAGGTTCTTAGAGCAGAAACTCTTGCAGCATGGGAGCCTGTGACAAAATTAGGTACTGAAGTTAGAAATAAAGCAGTGAAAGATCTGGATGAAATTCTTGACTCTGGAAGGAAAATTCTTGAAGAAGAAATTGTGGACACTTTGATGAATGCTAAAACAGATCTTATTTTGATTGGTCAAGCTAAAGGTAAATTTGGGGGCGGAAAGAGAAGAGCGTGGCGTCAGACTCAGAGAAAGACCAAGGAGGGTAATGTGGCAATGTTTTCTACAATGGCGGTTATTGGAGATGAAAAAGGTCACGTGGGTATAGGTGTGGGTCGTGCCAAGGAGACTCTTCCTGCAAGAGATAAGGCAACTAGAAAAGCTAAACTTAATGTAATAAAGATACGTAGGGCTTGCTCTGATTTTGACTGTGCTTGTGATTTGCCCCACACGGTTCCATTTAAAGTCACAGGTAAGGAAGGAAGTTGTAGCGTCACATTAATTCCAGCACCGCAAGGAACAGGTCTTGTAGCAGCAAGTGAATTAAAGAAGGTTTTAAAGCTTGCTGGAATAAGTGATGTTTATACTAAAACTTTTGGTAAGCAAAGAACGACATTTAACCTCGTTAAAGCTTGCTTTGAAGCTCTAAAGAAAACAAACAAAAACTAAAATGGCTGAAAAAGAATTTATTTGCATTGTAAGGATTCGGGGACAGGTTGGACTTAGAAAGGATTTTGAAGAAACATTCGGACGACTTAGAACCAAAAGAAAATATGCATGCAATGTTCTTCCTGCAACGAAAGAGAATCTTGGAATGATAAAGAAAGTTAGGAACTTCATTGCATTTGGATATCTAAGGAATGATGTTTTAGAAAAACTTATTGAGAAGAGAGGACAACCAATAGATAAGGGGAAGAAAATTGATGCTAAGAAGGCTACTGAAGAATTCCTCAAGGGAACTAAATTGGAGGAGCTTAACCTTAAACCATTTTTTAGATTGCATCCGGCGAGGGGGGGAATTAAAACTAAGTTCGGTTACCCTAAGGGTGTTCTTGGAGACAATAAGGAAGACATAAATAAACTCGTGGAGAGGATGCTGTAATGACACTAGGGAAATCCAAGAAGAGAAAGAAGAACACAAGAATGGCTGGGAGTTCAACTAATGGAGGTGGAGCTAGAAAGAAGAGGAAGAAATCTGGGCACCATGGAGGGGGAGGAATGTCTGGCTCTGGTAAAAGAAGTGGTCAGAAGATAACTCTTATTACAAAACTTTATGGAGGAAATTATTTTGGTAAGCAGGGAATTACTAGCAAGGGTACTGCAAAAGATAAGGACAAGGTTGTTAACTTGAAAGATATTGAAACTAATCTTAACGAATATGGTAAGGAGGCTGGAGGTTCTTGGACTATTGGACTTAGCGACCACAAGATTTTATGTGGCCCAAAGAATTATATTGTTAAGAACAAGATGGTTATTACTGCAAGAGAGGCTTCTACGAAGGCAATTGAACAGGTTAAAAAAGTGGGTGGAGAAATTGTGCTTCCTAAGAAAAGTAAAAAACCCAAGAAATAAAAAGTGGTTTTAATTCATAGAAAAATAGAATGATAAATCTAAGAGACATATTCAGCTTTATTCCGGAGATAAAAAAACCAGAGGAGAAAAAACTCGCGTTCAACGAGAAGATTAAGTGGACGCTCATAGTTCTTTTCTCTTTCTTCGTTCTTTCCAATATTCCCCTTTTTGGTCTTACTGAAAATGCTTTGGCAAATTTCGAGTTTCTTTCTGTCGTGCTTGCTGCAGAATTTGGAAGCATAATTTCATTAGGTATTGGTCCAATCGTTATGGCTTCGATTATTCTCCAGCTTCTTACAGGTTCAGGAATAATCGACATAGATACGACTACTCATGAAGGTAAAAGATTCTTCCAGGGTATCCAGAAGTTACTTGTTTTCTTCTTCATAATTTTTGAAGCTCTTGTTTATGTCCTTATGGGGGGATTGCAGGCGGCTGTGGGTTTTACACCACTCTTGATTTTCCAATTGATTCTTGGAGGAGTTGTTATATTTTATATGGACGAGCTGACGACAAAGTGGGGTTTCGGTTCTGGTGTTAGTCTCTTCATTGCAGCAGGTGTTAGCAGACAATTGTTCACGGCAGCATTCCAGTTCATAGACCAGCAGGGAAGGAACTGCCTTTTTGATTTTAAGAATATTCCTTGTACTGGAAGGGTGTTTGTTTTAATACAGTCTGTGATTAATCAATTCCCGATTGAATTGTTATCTGCAGGGGCCGCAATTTTAGTTACGCTTTTAATATTCTTTGTTGTGGTTTGGGCACAGTCACTAAAAGTCGAAATCCCATTATCATTTGGAAGAATTAGGGGATATGGTATTAAGTGGCCTTTGGCATTTTTCTATGCTTCGGTTATCCCAGTTATCCTAACTGCAGCTCTTGTCGCGAACATTCAACTATTCGGGGGACTTATCAGTAATGCCGCAGCTCCTTGTATTAATGGGCTCGCAGAGCAATGTGTGGGAAGGGCCAGTATGGCATCTCATCTTACATTCTTGGGAACGTTTGTTGAGGGACAACCCGTCGCGGGTCTTGCGTACTGGATAGGTACTACAAATCTTTTGGAACTTATTATCAGAGGGGGTTTGCTTCCAATCCACTTACTGCAGGGATTGATTCACATACTATTCTTCATGTTCTTCTCCACAATATTTGCTGTCTTCTGGGTTAAATCATCAGGTATGGGAGCTCGTGATCAGGCGCGTAAGATTATGTCTTCGGGTCTGCAAATCTCTGGTTTTAGACAGGACGAAAGGATTTTAGAGAGTGTTCTTGAAAGATACGTTATGCCTCTTACAGTAATGGGTGGACTAGCGATAGGATTCCTAGGGGCAATTGCAAACATGGTTGGAGCCCTCGTCTCAGGTACGGCTATTCTTCTAGTGATTATGATTATGTTCCAATTCTACCAGAATATTGCACAGCAACACGAAGTAGACATGCATCCTGCAATGAGAAAGTTTATGAAATAAATTAAGTTTATTTAAAGAAATAAAAATTGTTTCGTCGAATAGAATATTATTAAAGATATTTTTTAATT
>JAHJRR010000032.1 GCA_018830685.1 Nanobdellota archaeon | reverse complement strand
GTAATTCTTTGGAGGTTGCAAAATACAATTAAGAATTATGTTTTTAAGAGATTCTTGAAATGGTTAGAGTATCAATTTTATCCTAAGATGATAAAAGAACTAATGGCTCCGCCATAGTTCTTTATAAGTATCGGAGATACTCTGAGTTAGGAAATCTTTATAAGGTCATTTTGTTCCATCCTTGAATGAAAAAGTTAAATGCACACATTGAAAATCTCGTAAAAAACGATTACTCTTTAGTGTTGTCAAAGATGGATGCAATTTTACAAGGTAAGAGACCAAATTCTCAAGTCAGGAATCCAGATTATCTAGAACCAACTGTTCTATATGGCGATTTTCCTTTGGATGACTCGCAAGGTGAATTTGTATATTATTCTAAGATAAGAACTGCTTTAGAAGATGCTCTTACAAAGGGAAAAATATCTTCGGATAAATTTTCCAATTTGCTCATTAGAGCTCCTGAAGATATAAAATCACTATTAGATCCTAAAGAGGAAAAGACAAGCGAATTTTTTTCAAGTTAATATTAAATGTATTCTTACAAAATAAAAATCTAAACTTCAAAAGATATCCAGAATCTCGTCTTCCTCTTTTTCACTTTCAACGGGCTCATCAACATTAACTATCGGAGATTCACTAGTCTCTTCTCTAGACTCATTACTCTTATGTGAATCGTCCTCTCCATTCCAACTCTCCCAGCCATCTTTTTCATCACCATCTTCACCAACAGGACTATTCTCTGCAACAGGAACATCTTCATTGATATTCTCAAGACCTTTTATCGGGAAAAATTCAGGTTTATTGTCTCCAAGCATCGGAACATCTGGAACCGACGGAACAGGTTCCCTCTGCTCTTTTATTTCTGGATGAACCTCTGGCATGCGTTGTTCTTCAACTTTTTCATCAGGTACTTTTTCAGAATCAAAGCACTCCTTATTCTGTTTTTCGGCATCCGCAACAATTTCGGCAACATCAGAAGCAACGTCCGCATTAACGCTTATGCTATCAATTCCAATCCCAACAAGGAACCTAACCATCTTTTCCTTACTTCCTGCCTGACCACAAATACTAGTCTCAACTCCCTTACTCTTACATTCTATAACAACATCCTTTATCTGACTCAAAACAGCAGGATGCATCTCATCATAAATCCCTTGAACGCTCTCATTCCCTCTATCAATTGCAAGAGTATATTGTGTTAAATCATTTGTTCCAAAAGAAACAAAAGATATTCCTTCTTCACAAAGCTCCTTAATAATCTGGACTGCTGCAGGAGTTTCAATCATAACACCCAATTTAGCATTCAGAAAACCCACTTCTTCAAGGATACTTTTCACCACTTTAATCTCTTCAACAGAAATAACTTGTGGGACAATAACACCCACCATCTTACCCGAACCAGCAATTCTTTTCATAGCTCTAAGCTCAGCCTTCAAAATCTCAGGATGCCTTAGACTATATCTAACCCCGTGCATACCCAACATCGGATTAACTTCCTTCTCTTTAGGTGCTCCCTCAAGATTTGCAAATTCATCGCTCCTTATATCAGAAGTCCTCACCCAGATTTCATCAAAGTTCTTCGAGATAATTTCTAGTCCTTCAAAAACAATGTTCTCATAATCTCCAAGATTTTCGTTTTCTAAAAAATAATTGGGATGCTTTCCACTCTCGGCTATAATTCCTTCTATTCTCGTCAATCCAATTGCCTTCAATCCTGAACGCGAAGCACGTTCTGCAGAAGAAGGCATATCAAGAATAACTTTCAATTTCGTTCGAGTCTCAATATGAACTGGCTTAACCTCTTTCTGGACACTCTCAGAAATTTTACCCTTGTAAATTTTACCAGAAAAACCATCAACAGTAACAAATTCTCCTTCCTTAAGTTTTCTCGTAGCATCTCCAGTACCAACCACTGCAGGGATTCCTAACTCTCTCGAGACTATCGAAGCGTGAGCCGTCAAACCGCCCTCGTCCGTAACAATCGCCGCAGAACGTTGCATAACAACAACCATATCAGGATTAGTCATAATCGTCACAAGAACATCCCCTTTCTGAACACTATCCAAATCTTTCAAATCACCGACGATACGAACCTTACCTACACCAATACCTGGTGAAGCCGCAAGACCATTGAGAATAATTTCTCCTTTGAGCTCGCGCGTAGAACCATCACTCTTCTTCTCAAGAGTCGTAATCGGACGCGTCTGAACAACAGAGATTTCCCCATTCTCAATCGCAAACTCAAGGTCCTGCGGTTTCCCATAATGCTTCTCGAGTTGAAGTGCAATCTCAGCAATCTTACTAATCTCAGATTCCTTAAGCACTTGCCTTTCAGAGATTTCATCTTTTAGTTTAATAATTTCTTTAGAACCAGACGAATCTCGAGTAATAGCAATTTTCTTCTTACTAATATGTTTTTCTAAGATATCCATATCCTTAGAAACAATATATCTATCTGGCGTAATTCTCCCCGAAACTATGCCTTCCCCGAGTCCCCAAACAGCTTCTATAACAACATTATCATTTCTTGAGGAAGGGTCTTTAGAAAAAGCAACCCCTGATTTGTCGGAATCAATCATTCGCTGAACAACAACAGCCAACTTAGCTTTACTATAATCAAATTCATTCTTATTTCTATAATAAGTAGCTCTTGAAGTAAAAAGGGATGCGAAACATTTCTTTATGTGTACCAACAAATCAAAATTACCCTTAACATTCACAAAAGAATCCTGCTGACCTGCAAAACTAGCTTCTGCAAGATCTTCCGTCGTGGCACTACTTCTAACCGCAACGAAAGGTAATTCAGGCGAACGATTCAAAAGCTCGTGTGCCGCCTGACCTTGAGGCAAATCGCCTTCTCCAAGAGATTCATAACTTTCCAAAATTTCTTCCTCCATATCTTTAGGAATCTCGGATTTTTCTATAATTTCCCGAACCTCTTTCGTCGCTTTGTCCAACGAAGAAACATTCTCATAATCAATCCCACTAAGAATCTCTTTCATTTTGTCGTCGATATTCGCACTTTTTATAAAATGGTCATAAGCCGAAACTGTAACAACAAAACCAGAAGGAACTGGAACTTTCAAATTATAAATCTCCGCAAGATTCGCACCCTTGCCCCCAGCAATGCTAATAGAATCTTTATTCAACTCAGAAAACCATTTCACAAAACGGGATTTCTCGGAAACTACATTTCCCTCAGTCTCTTCTTGAATTCCCTTCATTAAACATAAAAAGGGAATCAGTTAATAAAGTTTTTTATCATCCGTCGTTACTAAGAAACATTTATAAATAATAAAAGATTCGAACGAACATAAAAGAGGAAAATGGAAAACAAGCTTCATCCACACATGAGTCATAAACCCCGATTTAGCAAACACCAAAAAAATCTAGTTGTAGGAAGCGTCGTTGTCTTCGTGGGAATATTAGTCGCAATCGCCTCAATCTTAATCTATCAGTCAGGACCGAATGAAGAGCGACCAAGCGACGAGATAATCCTAAACAGCGGAGAATTAATTCCGGCATCAGCATGCTCAACAGACTCTCAGTGTCTTCTTACTCACGGAGCGAATAGTTATTGTGCTTTCGGAAACTGTTATAATTATATAATACAAAATACACCATCAAGCAGGTCATCGTCTAGGTCATCTTCTTCAGGAGGAAGTAGCAGTGGTTCGAGTAGTTCTGGAACAAACGAACCCCCAACAGGAATTACTGGATTCTTCGCAAAGTTCTTTACAGGCAACGCTGTTTCACCAGAAGCAGGAAATGCAATTTATTACAATGACGGATATGTTGGGATTGGCACAAATGAACCTCAATCTGCACTTGATGTTCGGGGACAGATAAATACAGAGGATATCCTAATTTACTCAGATAATACACAGACTCCTGCTTGGTTAACTTTAAAAGATTCCGTGAGCGGAGGTAATCAATGGTCCCTTAGTAGCTACGGTAATTTTTATATTGCCAAAGAAGGATTAAGTTCTCTTCCCTTTACAATTGATACTTCTGGCAACGTCGGAATCGGAACGACAAGTCCAAGTGCAGCATTAACTATCGCAGGTGATGTGCATCCTTCCATAGATAACACATTTGTATTGGGTACGTACGGTAAAGCGTACAACAAATTAAGACTTGGTAAGAACTATGGTGGAATTGACTGGTATGATTCAACAGATAATCTTGTCGGAACAATCTATATGCCTAATAATGGTAATCTTCTCTTTAGTAATTTTGCTAATATCGGAATCGGGACGACAAGTCCTACTGCAAAATTGGATGTAAATGGTTCAATAAGAACTCAACCTCAATCTTCGGCACCCACATGTGGCTCAACAACAATGGGAAGTATTTATTATAGTTCTAGTTCAAACAATTTCTTGGGTTGCAGAAAAACTTCGGACTATGCTGGCGGGGTTTATTCTTGGGTACAATTAAATAACTAATTTTATATTTCATTAACCACTAATATTATAAACACATTCTGATTAATTTATTAATGGGATTTTTTAGAGGGGGTACACTCGCAATCGTATGTTTATTACTATTCCTATCAACACTCTCCCTCCTAACATTCTCAACACTGAAAAGTTCCTCGAGTTATGAGAACATAAATGAAGAACTCTCCAATAAGATACTAAACATTCCAGAGAATCCCGCAAAAGAACAAATCAGCGAGAACCCATTCATAGAAGAAGGAATAAAAATAAGAAACAAAGCAAATCAAACAATTCCTTTAATAAATGAACATTGTAATATAGCACAAAATTATACATTCATCTACGAAGAGAACACCTTTGTAATATCTTGTTCAGAGATAAATACTGAAAATATTATTGCAGAAAAAATAACATCTAAATTTATAGAAGACGCATATTACAAAGATTACGGCTGCAGTTTCTGGAGTTGCCTAATTAAAGGAGAAACAGCATATTATCTAATCTCAAACCAAGCAAGAGATTACTGGTCGGGGAAATTCAATTTCGTCCTAATCTCAACACTGGTACTAGCAGGAATAGCGTTCATTCTTGTAGAACAAAGAGTAAACTGGCCAATCATCGTCGGAAGCACGACGATACTCGCCTCGGTAACCCTATTTAAAATCCAGGGAGTGGTCTATAAAATAATCTTTTCAAAGAATATAAAAGGAACTTCATATATAAAAGAAATAATTTTCAGTAAATCCGCAAGTACATTTACCTTCGCAATAACATTAGGAATAGTCATAATCGGAGTCGGCATCTACCTACGATTCTTCCACAGTGATTTAATAGAAAAAAGATTCTCAGAAAAGGATGTAAAAAATATAATTAGAGAAGAAAAAGCAAAAGAGAACCTTCAGAATATGAGTCAGCAAAAGAATCCGAACAAGACAAAAAAGAATAAAACAAAAAAATCTAACTAAGATTTCTTCCCTTCCTCGCCATCAAAATTCTTCTCCAAGAAATTCTTAATAAAATTCTTACTACTATCAGAATTCTTTCTAATCTCCTTTATAGAATAAACAGGAATACCATTCTTCTCGTGTCTCTCAGCCTTAACAATAGAACGAAGCTTATCATTCACTTTCTCACTCAGAAGAACGTCATCCTCGGCAAATGTAGAAATCTTCTTTGAATTCATCATAAGATTTCCCAAACTCATAAACTGTAGGTTCGCCCCATCAGATTTAACAATCATAGGACCATTATTTATGGAAATCCCGAAAGATATCTTCTGCTGGAACATTTTATTGTGATTCGCAAGTATCTCTTTCGTTTTCTTGGCAATCTCTAAGGCAACGCCTTCATTTCCAAATGTTTTAGTTCTCTCTGGAGCAAGAATAAAGAAAAGAGAACTATTACCCCGATATGTAGAAGCTCTATTTTCATCCGCAACATCAACAATTTGCTGAAGAGTCTCCTTAGCATTTCCCTTTCCAGAAACAACATTCTCAGCATTCTTAACATTTAACACAACAATACAAACATCTTGCTTATTTCCTTGCATTGAAAGAGAAAGCTCTGCATTACTCTTAGGATTAACAATCAAATCCTTAAAAGAATCTCCAAGTACGTGTGAAGAATTTAAAGAAGTAGCTCCAGAATGAACTTCTTTTCCACTCATTAGGGAAGTAGATATATTACTCTTTCTACTCATCCTTGAAGAGACATAACCTACAAAATTCCTCTGATATCCTCTCCTATACGCGATGACAAAAACGAAACCCAAAATAAGTATTATGAATAACCAAACAAAAGAATACTTTGCAAAACCACCTCCAGAAGCCTCAGAAACATCTATAGATTTTCCTGTAAGAGCAAAATTTCCTGTCATAGAACGCTCACCAGCCAAAACCTCAACAACATATTCCCCATCAGGAGCTTCAAGACGATATCTTTTTTCTTCGTCAAGATTTAAGTAAACATCAAGATAAAGAGTTTCCTCTCCAACTTTTACCACAGCAGTATCATTATAAGGAACATTTCCGGTATTAGTTAAAATTAAAGTCCTATCCAATATCTCAATCCCCAAATCAACCTTCTCAGAAATTGTGAAATTCATCTCATTGAAAATTCCGTTAGACTCAAACACTGCTGTCCATGCAGAAGGAACTTCATTGTAAGCAATAGGTAAATTATAAAACTCGCCAGTCTGAACTTCCGACTGACTTACAATCTTTCCATCTTTATTCTTAATCTTAACAGAAGTCACAGACTCAATATTCTCTCCAGTCTGATCCCTAAGTATAGCTTTCACTCTCAAATCAGTTCCAGGCTCAACACTCTCGCTCTCAAAGACTACCTCTAAATTCCTAGGGACCTGATCCACACTAAACCCTGCAAAAGAAGAACCCACATTTGTAATTTCTCCTAAAGGATCTGATTCACGAACATTTAAAGATACAGTATAAGAGCCCGCCTTAGTATCATTCTGAATCTGAATCTCCGTCGAGAGAATTCCGTTAAGGATTACTCCACCCTGCGAAACGACATCGGTTCCAAGCTCGTCAGTAAGCTTTAATTCAAAAATACCACTAACCAATTTTCCATCCTCTTTGGAAGAATCCACATTCACAACAATAGTATCTCCAGGGGAATAAGAAGCTTTGTCCAACTTAACATTAAGATTAATAATGTTAGAGATTCTGAACTCATTACTGAAAATATAATTCTCAACATCATTCTCTAAACCTACTCTGATTTTACAAGTCCCAATAACGCTTCCAACAAAACGATTTATCAAAAGAACAGAATTATCTATCTTCTTAGCCTCGCCAGGAGCAAGGTCAATAGAGTCCTCCGGAAAATTATGAGTTCGGGAATCGCACATCAAAGAAACTCTCAAAAAATCATAAACTCCCTGATTGGACGTTACAGTAATAGGAATATTCAATTTATCACCGAGATTATAAACGCTTTTTGGTTGTTGATTCAAAAGAATCATTGTCTCGGCAGAAGCAAGAGGTAAGATTAGCAACAACAACACAAACACAACCCATTTTTTCATGAACTATAAAAAGAAATATTGTTTATAAATATTTAGTCCATCTAGGCCACTTACATAAAACAGAGACATATGTTCCTAACTAATTTTCAACAGAACATTATTTCTCTTGGCTCTAGTTTCCTTAAATATTGCTAATAAATCCAACGATAATTCTTAAATTCAATTAGTTTAATCAAATGTGATTTTACTTCATTAATTTAGTTCTTTTTCCTAATTTGCGAACCGAAAGTGAGCCAAATTTGTCCATGAAATAAATTTCTCCCATGGGATTTACCCCGCAGCTCTGCTGCGATTGGGTTGTTGATTTTTAGGTGTAAGAAGAAGGGGCATATGTCCTGAACCAGCACAAGTCCATCCAAGCCACCCAAGATTTAAAAATTAAAGATTTCAAAACACAGCCATAAGGTCTTCAATTCTAGAAACATCCAGAGAAAAATTTTAATTTCTGGGCATTGTCCTAAATTATTTAAACTACAAAATCGCATAATTACTATGACATTTAAGCATATTAATTCAGAGGCTCCGGTTTCTCCCGGAGAGTATCTTTGGAAGACCCTTAAAGAGTAATAATTCTAGTCGTGACTTTAAGATATCTGAAACTGAGAGAATAATCCTATTAAATCTTTTAAATTTTAATGGAAAAAGTCAATATTCTCTCCTAAAATATCTTTCAAAAGAAAAAAATCTTGCATCGAGTACATTAAAGTATGCTTTTAAAAGATTAAGAGAAAAGAAATTCATAAATTATAAGAAGAAAGTTGACGTTACCTCCATTGGATGTTCTCTAATTAAAGAAATTTCAGATTCAAGAACTTCGAATGGATAAAAAGTCTATTCCATTAGGTCTTGTAGAAAGAATCGAGGATCCAAAATCATTTTTTAAAGATGAGGATAATTTAAAACAAGTTACTTCCGTCGTGAGATGTGCTTTTGGGAGAAACCTTGACCAAGAAGACATATATGAACACGTAACATCTCCCGAATTTATTTATCTTTTAAGAAATAGAACAGAAGTTCTTGCAATGGCGAGTTATAATAAAACATCATTCTCAGGGTTCCCGTCTCTTGTTGTAGAAGGTATTGCTATAAAACCATCTATTCAAGGTCAAGGTGTCTTTAGAGAAATAACAGATTTAGTTTTAGATGAACCAATAATCTGCCTTAGAACCCAGAGTCCAAGAATGTATCGGGCTTTAGAAAAATATTGCAGAGATGTTTTTCCTAAAGATGAGAAAACCCCAAAAGCTATCGAAGAAATTTTAAGGGAATTAGCCTTATATCTTGATTGCAAAGTAGAAGCTGATTTTATCATCCCTTGTTATTATGGAGGTCTTTTTTATGGTGAAGAACCAACTCACAAAAATTTAAGTAATTTCTTTAAACATAAGCTTAAAATGAATTTGGATCAGGGAGATGCTTTGCTCGTTGCAGGAGTAAAATGAGTTTAGCAGTTGTTTGTTGCTTGCATGGGAATGAAAAATATGGATTAAAAGTGATTAAAAAAATCTCTCCAATAATCCCCTTCTTTATTGCAAATAAAAGAGCTGTTCAAGAGAATAAAAGGTTTATAGACGAAGACCTAAACAGATGTTTTCCCGGAAAATCTAAAGGAAATCATGAAGAAAAAATTGCATTTAATTTACTACCTAAGTTAAAGAAATTTGATTTTGTGCTAGACTTACATTCATCGTCAGAAAATTGTCCCCTGTTTGGGATAATTACCAAACCAGACCATAATAAATTAGATTTTGCCAAAAAGCTTGGATTAAAAAAATTAGTTATTATGCCAGATAACTTCTCCAAAAGTAAATCCCTAATTGATCACTTAAAATGTGGTATAAGTATTGAAGTTGGAAATCATAAAAGATCAGAAAATCCTAAAGAAGTGATCAAATGCATACATAGTTTTTTCAAAAAAAAGAATTCAAATCAATCACCAGAATTATTTGAAGTCATAAACATTATAGAAAAAAAAGAGGAAAATGTCAGGATAGATAATTTTGAGAAAATCAAAAAGGGTCAGATTATTTCTTCAGGAAGAAGAGACCAGCTTGCGGAATTTGATTTTACTGCTGTTCTTGTCAATGAAAAGGCATACGATAAAATTCTTTGCCTTGCTTGTAGACAAGTAAATTTAAAAGATAGGGACGCTTTATTTCAAAATGAAAGAAAAATTTAAAGTGACACCCTGGGAAGTTTCAGGGAAGGTTGACTATGATAAACTGATAAAAGAATTTGGTGTATCTAAAATCGATGAAAGTCTTCTAAAAAGAATCGAAAAACACGCCGGAGAGCACTTCATGCTCAAGAGAAATGTTTTCTTCGCACACAGGGATTTAAACTGGCTGTTGGACGAATATGAAAAAGGAAACAAGTTCTTTCTTTACACCGGAAGAGCCCCTTCTGGGCCAATCCATCTAGGACATCTCCTCCCTTGGATTTTCACAAAGTGGCTACAAGACAAATTTGGAGTCGAACTCTGGTTTCAATTTCCTGATGAAGAAAAAGTCCTTATAAAGAATGATATTACCTTCGAAGACACAAAAAGATATCTCTATGAAAATATGTTAGATGTAATAGCTCTTGGCTTCGACCCAAAAAAAACTCATTTCATTATAGACACAAAACATGCGGATATCATGTACAAGGAAGCATGTAAAGTCGCAAAGAAAATAACTTTCTCGATGGTAAAAGCCTCCTTCGGCTTAAATGAGCAATCAAACATCGGCTCAATATTTTACACCTCAATGCAAGCAGTACCAGCATTTTTACCCTCAATAATAAAAGGAAAAAAGATTCCATGTTTAATCCCTCACGCAATAGACCAAGACCCTCACTTCAGATTAACAAGGGACATAATGCCAAAAATCAATCAATATAAACCTGCAAGCATTCAGTGTTCGTTCCTACCTCCATTATCCAGCGCCGACGGAAAAATGTCAAGTTCAGAATCACAAACATCCATCCTAACTACAGACTCACCTAAAGAAGTTGAAAAGAAAATAAAGAAATACGCCTTCTCTGGAGGCAAAGACACAATAGACGAGCACAGAAAGAAAGGAGGAAATCCAGACATAGATGTGAGCTTCCAATATCTAAGAATGTTCTTCGAACTTGACGATAAAAAACTCAAAAAAATAGAAGACGATTACAAGTCAGGAAAACTCCTCACATCAGAACTGAAGGAAATACTAATAAAAAAAATAAATGACTTCCTAGTCGAACACCAGAGGAAAAGAGAAAAAGCTAAAAAGGAGATTGATAAATTTATCTTTAAGACAAAATGAAACTCTTAACACTCCACGTAGACTACATAAATTTCCGACCATTGAAAAAAGCTCTTAAGAGCATCGCAGACTTGTCTGAACAAGAGAAAAAAGGACAAGAAATCGGTGAAAGCCTCGTTGTTCTTACTGCAATTGAAAGAGGAGACCTCCTCGAAGAAACAGTTAATGAGCTTGTCAAAAATGTAAAAGATATCGCAGAACAAGTTAAAACAAAAAATATAGTTCTTTATCCTTATGCACATCTATCTAATAATCTTTCAAAACCAGAAGAGGCTATGGAAATTCTAAATAAAGCAGAAAAAGAATTGTCCAAAACATTCAGAGTTAACAAAGCACCTTTCGGATACTACAAGGAGTTTGAGCTTAAGGTCAAAGGCCATCCCTTAAGCGAACTAAGTAGAGAGATAAGATCATCTGAATCTCCTAAAGAAACAGAAGAAGAATACGACGTGAAACAACTTCTTAGAGAAATATCCAAATCAAAGTTAGATACTTCAAAATTAAAAGATAACGACCATAGGATTCTTGGTAAACAAATGGACCTCTTTTCTTTTAGTGAAGTAGCCCCTGGAATGGTCTTCTGGCACAACAACGGACTAATAATCTACAATGAACTAATTAACTTCTGGAGAGAGAAGCACAAAAGAAATTATCAGGAAATCAGAACCCCTCAGATAATGGACTCGAAACTATGGAAAGTCTCTGGACATTGGGACAAATACAAAGAAAATAATTTCACAACAAATTATGAAAAAAGACCCTTCCTAGTAAAACCAATGAACTGCCCAGGAGGCATGCTTGTTTACAAAAACTCTCCAAAGTCATACAAAGATCTTCCATTAAGAGTCGGAGAGATGGGGACTGTCCACAGACAAGAACTCAGCGGAGTACTTGCTGGATTATTTAGAGTAATTCAATTCACACAAGACGATGCACATATTTTCTGCACAGAAAAACAAGTTGAAGAAGAAATAAAGGGAATCATTAGTCTTATCCAAGGATTCTATGAGGTTTTCAAACTCGAATTAGATCACATTGAACTTTCTACAAGACCCGAGAGAAGAATAGGTTCAGATAAGGACTGGGACATGGCGGAGAAGATTCTTGAAGATGTATTGAAAGAAAATAAAATAAAATATCAAATAAACAAAGGGGATGGAGCATTCTATGGACCAAAAATTGATTTCCACGTCAAAGACTCCCTAGGAAGAACTTGGCAAACCTCAACTATTCAATTAGACTTTTCTTTACCTGAAAGATTCGAACTAGAATATATAGACAAAGACAATAAGAGAAAACGGCCAATAATGTTGCACAGAGTTATTTACGGTTCCCTAGAAAGATTCCTAGGGGTTCTTCTTGAACATACAAACGGACGTCTACCAACATGGCTCGCACCAACACAGGTTAGAATAGTAAGTTTCACAGATAAAAATGTCAAGTATTCAGAAAAAATAGTCAAAGAACTAACAGAAAGAATTCCCAATCTAAGACTCGACACGGACTTTAGAAACACAACTGTCCAAGCCAAGGTAAAGGACGCAGAGCTTATGAGAATCCCTTACATAATTGTGCTAGGAAACAAAGAAGAAGAATCTGGAGAACTTGCAATAAGAATCCGCGGAGAAAAAAAGATAATCAATATGAAACTTGATAAATTTGCGGAAGATGTTACGAGAGAGATTGAAGAAAGGACTTAAGAATAAATAAATTCTTTAAACTAGCATTAGTTTCAACATTTTTCTGATAAAAAATACTCTTTGCAAAATTAATCAACTTGTCATTTTTCCTTCGATAGAAAACATCATCCAATCTCTTTTACCAAATCTTCAATTAGGCTTTTTATTTGATCTCTTACTCTCCTATGTAACTCCAAGCCTCCTTTATCTGGATCCTCAACATCCCAAAAAGAAACTTGATCTGACTTTTTCAAATAATCTGGCCAACCATCTTTCTCTCCAATTACAATTATTTTCCCAGCTTCATCTACCATTTGGTTTGTTATCTTTTTTGAAATTTTTTCATCCACATTATAATCTAATTCAATCATAGAAGGGGCCACAAATTTTGTCTTAGACAATTTTTGACCTTCCCATTTTTCAGGAGGATTAAGTCCAGCACTTATTGCTTTATGTTTTTTGGAAATTGAATTAAACATTGCTTCTGCTATCTGGCTTCTTCCAACATTTGCTCTACAAATAAAAAGCACTTTCATACAAAAAAAGGGGATACTATCTTTTAAGTATTTTTCATTCGCTGTCTCTCACCCAAGAGAGATTATTAATTCTGCTCATTCATTAAATATTTCACACTTATTTAAATCGCGAGCTCTGCTCGCTAACTAAAACCCAAAACAATCTCGATGCTTCATCATCCCAGAATACTTCAACAAAAGTCTAGCCTTACCATACTCACTATCAAAACCTAAATCCCCATTTGCATTTGCAACCTTAACAACATCACACAGATTAGAACCACTCATCTCTCCAATATACTTCGCATCAAGAGAAAGATAAATACTCGGCTCGCCTTCTTGCAAAAGCTGGCCTCGCCCAATCAAAAAACTATCTCTCCAAACCCTTCCACCAGAATCAAAGCTATAAAACGAAAGTGCAATAGGATCATCTTCTGGAACATCTTGAATGAACTCACTAGATAAAATCGTCTCAGCAACTATTTGCACCTCAACCTGCTCAAGAGGAACATATCGATACTCACCAGAATTGTTCACTACGTTCGCCTTAGATTCAGGTTTGAAAATCAAAATCAAAACAAGCAACAAAAATATAGCAACAAGACCAATTACAATCTTTAGAGTGTTATCCTTCTTCTTTTTCTTCGAATTAACTTTCTTAGAAATCTTCAACTTAACAGCCACACTCTTTCTCTTCCCAGCCCTCTTCTTACTCTTAGAAAAACTCTTCTTCCCAACCTCTTTTTTATTTTCTTTCACCATTTTATTAATTAAAACGCCCCAACCAGCCCTAAAAGTTTTTGTTTGAGTCC